>DASRPJ010000179.1:0-3285 GCA_035646435.1 Thermoanaerobaculia bacterium
ATCTCCGTCGGGAGACCGGCCGCCCGCAGCCGCAGCTTGAGCAGCCGCGCCATGGACCGAGTCGTCAGACGGCCGCCGCGCGCGTTCACGAAGAGGGGCTCTCCGCCGTCGTCCTCCGTGGCCCGCGCACGACGTCGGCGCGCGCCCCTCGCCGGCAGGTACGCGCCGAGAGCCTCTCCCGCCTCCTCCCCGAACGGCGCGATTCGCTCCTTGTTCCCCTTGCCGAGGACGCGCAGGAGCCGCGACGCGAAGTCGACGTCCTCGACGTCCAATCCCGCCGCCTCCGACACGCGGATTCCCGTCGCGTAGAGGAGCTCGAAGAGCGCGCGATCGCGCTCCGGGAAAGAGCCCTCCTCGTCGGCGTCGAGCAGCCGCTCCGTGTCCGGAAGAGTCATCGCGCGCGGAAGGGACTTCGGCAGCCGGGGCGACGGAAGCGAGCGGGCCGGGTTCTTCGCGAGGTGCCCCTCGCGGCACGCCCAGCGGAAGAACGACCGAAGGGTAGACAGGTGCCGCGCGAGCGACCGGCTCGCGAGACGCGCGCGGTGGAGCGATGCGAGGTAGGACCGCACCGCGAGCGTGTCGACGCGCGAGAGCGGCGTCTTCGATGCGCTCTCCGAGGCGAAGTCGCGCTCCCAGAACGACGCGAAGCGGTCGAGGTCGCTCCGGTAGGCGAGGACGGTCCGCGGCGAGAATCTCCGCGCTTCCGCGATGTCGCTCTCGAACTCGTCGATCGCACGGGAGAGCGAGATCACGCAAGAAGTGTAGCTCTGCCGCTCATCCCGAGGAGCGCTCTTCCCCTTGTCATCCCGAGGAGCGCCGTTCCCTTGTCATCCCGAGGAGCGCCGTTCCCTTGTCATTCCGAGGAGCGCCGTTCCCTTGTCATTCCGAGGAGCGAAGCGACGAGGAATCTGGTTCCCTTTCCGGAGGGAAACCAGATCCCTCGCTTCGCTCGGGATGACAGGAAAAGGGCAAGGGCTCGGGACGACAGGAAAAGGGCGAGGGCTCGGGACGACGGGCTCGAGTCTTACAATCCCCGCGCTGTGGAGCTCCGTCCCTTCCGGTCGATTCGATACTCGCGCGCCACGATCGCCGCGCGAGGGCTCGACGCGCTGATCGCGCCGCCCGGCGCGCCCGCGGACTCCGCCCCGGCCGAGAACGTCGCCGTTCTCACGTCGTCCTCCGATCCGGAAGCCGCGGCCGCGACGCTCAAGGCGTGGCTCGCCTCGGGAATCCTCGAGAAGGAGCGGCGCCCGGGTCTGTGGAGCTACCGGCAGACGTTCGATTACGCCGGAGCGACGCTCGTGCGCGACGCTCTGGTCGGTCTCGTCCGGCTCGGAGGCACCGAGAAGGGCCCGGTCCTCCACCTGGAAGAGCCGGACGTCGCCCTCCGGGAGCGTCCGCTCGCGCTGTTGCGGTCGCTCAAGGCCGACCTCTCGATGCCGCTCGTCCTCACGCACGCGCCCCTCGCCGGCCCGCTGACGACGCGGCGCAAGCCGGACCTGAGCGCGACGGACGGCACGGGAACACGGCACGACGCCTTTCGCATCACGGACTATGCCGCGCACGTCGAGCTGCAGGGCCTCGTGAAGAACGCCGAGGCGATCATCGCCGAGGGACTGGACCTCTTCGAGGCCGCGATCGAGTATTCGAAGGACCCTGCGGCGGCGAAGTTCCAGGGCGCGAAGTACAAGCTCTGCGCGATCGTGGACGCCGATTCGCCCGGCCTCGTCGTCGCGCCCGTGCACCGTCTCGTGTCGGGTGTCGCGGACTGGAACCCCCGGGACCTCCTCTACGCCGCGAACGACTTCTTCGAGGTCCGGCAGTTCGCGTCCGCCGGCGAAGCGGTTGCCGCGCTCGAAATCCTGTCACGCGTCCGGCCAGCGTTCGTCCTCGTTGCGCCTCCGGAGAAGCCCGCGCTCCTCGCGCTCCGGGACCGGCCCGACGCGCTCCCCTGGCCGGACGGGAGGTCCGACGCATGGCGCGCCGTGGACGCCGCCGCCCTCGAGGTCGCGTTCTTTTCGCGCCTCCTCGCGATCGGCCCGGAGGCGCTCGCCCGCGGCGAGAACGTCGCGTTCACCGCGGACCGGTCGGAAGCGCTCGCGGCGGTCGAGCGGGGCGAAGCGCAGGCGGCGATCCTCCTGCGCCCGATGGCCGTCTCGGAGATCGATACCGTCGTGCACGCCGGCGAGTCGCTCCCGCGCCGCGCGGCGACGTTTCTCCCGCCGCTCTTCGCCGGCCTGTTCGCGTACTCGCTCGAGGACCCCGTCTACTGATAAAGGTCCCCTTCGCCGGGCTCTTCGCCTACTCGCTGGAAGACCCTGTGTATTGATTCCTCTCGAGGCGGGCATTCATCGAACCGAAAGAACTGCCGACGAAACCCGGCAGCCCCGTCAGTAGGCGAGAACGTCCAGGCCGGGAACGCGGGAGAAGTCCTTGGCGTTGCGCGTAACCAGAGGCGCCCCGGCAACGAGAGCCGCAGTGGCGATGAGCAGATCCATCGTGGAGACCCGCCCGTGGGTGCGCTCCTGGGAAGCGAGTAGCGAGCCGTAAACCGACGGAAAGCGTTCGTCCGGGTAATCCATGTGAAGTTCCTCGCAGAGTCGATCTACCCGGCGCTTCTCCTGGGCTGGGCGTGTGGACATCGCGGCGCCTGCGGCCAGCTCGCAAGCAACGAAAACGCTGATCCCTAACTCCTCGTCTTGAACGGTTGCGAGAAATCGCGAAGCTGGCCCTTCCTTTCCGCGAGCCGCCTCCCTCAGAAGATCCACGAGGAGGGAGGTGTCCAGGTGAATCACAGCTTCGGAGCGCGGGCTTGATCCTGACGCCGCGCCCGAATGCGCTTTTCTGCTCCCGCCAGCGTGTCTTCTGCCAGGCGAAGAGTCGTAAGCAGGGCCGCGAGATCACGGCCGGTTCGGCGTCGACCAAAGTGCTCCTTGATCACCCGCGAAAACGAGTCCCCTTTCCGCTTGTGCCGGGCCAGGGCGTCATAGGCCTCGATGTCGATGGTGATCGTTTTTACAGCCATGCACTTATCATGCACTTACACACGGAGACCGTCAAGGCCTCCAATTTCTGCCGACGCCGGATGGTTGCACGATGCGCGGCTTACTGACTCCGGAGAGAAAGAGTCTTGCCGATCACGACCCCTCCACCGAAGGGCTCAGGATGACCGCCGCGGTCACTTCGCGGGCTTCTTCCCGAACCCGCGCACGTCCTTCTTTACGAGGCTCTCGATCTCTTCCTTCGTGAACTTCTTGCCGAACGGGGGCATGTCCTCGCCCCCCT
>DASRPJ010000180.1:0-6792 GCA_035646435.1 Thermoanaerobaculia bacterium
CGGCCGGAGCGGTCCACGAGCGTCGCGTGCACGTCGCGCCGCGACTCGTCCGCGAACTCGCGGCGGATCGCTTCCCACGAGACGACGGCTTCGACGACGCCGATCAGCCCGTCCTCGTCGCTGACGGGGGCCGCGAGAACCGAAACGGGTCCGAGAGCCTCCGCCTGGAAGGGATCGCCGGAGTAGAACGCGCCGTCCCGCGCCGACTCGAAGGCGCGTCGCAGCTCGAACTCGACGGCGGACGGCAGAACGGGCGGACCGGCGAAGCTGCCGATGCCCTTGCGGTTGACGCCGCGCAGCGCGAGGAGCGGCGTCTCGCCCTTCAGCGCGGCGCGGAGAATCTCGGGGCCGTTGACGGAGGTGAACGGGTTCTCGCCGGTCAGCTCCCGCGCCAAGCGGACGGAGTTGGCCGTGTTGGCGACCTCTTCGCGCGCGGAAGCGTGGTACGCGGCGATGCGGTCGGCGAGCGCCGACGAGGAACGCGTCAGGTACTTCTCCTCGAGCACCTCGAGCGCGCGCCGATTGCGCCGGATGAGAGCGAGGTCGGACACGAGCAGCGGGACGAGCGATGCGAGTACGAGTGCTCCGGAAAGGAGCACAAACAGCCGAACCCGAGGCCGCCCCGTCTTTTTTCTCAAGGTTGGACGACATTATAGCCGTCCGGCTCCGACCTTGGTCGTACTCCCTTTTCCGGCAACCGCGATTCCTCGGTCCCGGGACGCGCCCGCCCGGTCGGAACTTTCCGGGGGGCTGCGGTTTCAACCCTGAGTAAGGAGGCGGAAGATGTTCGAAAAGACTCTCATGCCGGACCGATCGACCCGCCGCACCTGGCAGAGGTCCGGGTTCCTGCCGGCGGCGCTGGCGGTCCACGGCGCCGGCCTCCTGGCGGTGCTCGGCGCGTCCCTCTGGAACGTCGAGGATCCCCCCGAACCGCCCGTTCCGATCACCTGGGTTCTGCCGGTCAGGGACGCTCCCGCTCCGCGCGCTGCCGCGAAGGGCGCACCACGAAGCGAAGCCTCCCGCGGCGCCCCTCGCAGCGTGGCCGCGCCCGTTGAGGTTCCCGAGACAATTCCCGTTGCCGGCTCGCTGGCGGAAACCATGCCGCAGGTCGGAGTGCCGGGCGACGGCCCGGCCGGAGCGCCTTCGGGCAGAGACGGCGAGGGCCCCGGCGAAGCGGGCAGCGGCGTCCCCGGCGGACCGGGAGAGGCGCCTCACGGGGGGTCGCTCCGCGGCATCCTCGAGCCACGCGGCGACGTGCACGCGCCCGTGCTGGTCCGGCGAGTCGAGCCGGTTTATCCGGAAGCGGCCCGAAAAGGACGGCTCGAGGGAGACGTCGCTCTCGAAGCGATCATCACGCCGGAAGGCGAAATCGAGGAGGTTCGTGTCTTGAAATCCGCCGGCGCGCTTCTCGATTCGAGCGCGCGAACGGCGGTCGAGCGCTGGAAGTACCGCCCCGCGACTCTGAACGGCCGGGCCGTCCGCGTGCTCCTGACGGTGACGATCAGCTTCCGCCTTCAGTGACCGGGATGACCGCGGCCGCGGCGCGGATCCACTCTTCGACCGGGATGGACTCTTCGACGCGCGCCCTCCCGAGCGACTCGAGCAGAACTCCTGCCACCCCGCGCGCGGTCGCCTTCTTGTCGCGCGCGAGGAGGGGCGCGAGCGTCGCGCCGGAGACCTTGGGTCGCGGGAAGGGGCCGAGGCGCCCGAGGACTCCCGATATGGCGGCGGCATCGCCCTCGGAGAGGCCGGCACGCCGCCGCGAGATTTCGAGGGCGGCGGCGATGCCCCAGGCGACGGCTTCGCCGTGGCGGAGATGTCCGTAGCCCTCCGCCGCTTCGAGGGCGTGTCCGAGCGTGTGTCCGAAATTCAAGAGGCGCCGCCTTCCCACCTCGGTCAAGTCCGAGGACACGATGTCGGCCTTGACCCGCACCGCCCCGGCGACGAGGTCGAGGAGCGCAGCCGGGTCTCGCGCAAGGATGGAGTCGACCCGCGCCGCGGCGCGCCGCGAGAGCTCGGGGTCGCGGATCCACGCGGCCTTGAACGCCTCGACGAGACCGCTCCGGTAGTCGCGGTCCGAGAGCGTCATCGCCGCTGCCGGATCGACGAGGACCGCTCGCGGGAGGTGGAACGCCCCGATCAGGTTCTTGCCGAGGCGATGGTCCACGCCCGTCTTTCCTCCGATCGCGGCGTCCGCCATCCCGGCGACCGTCGTCGGGACGGCGTTCCACGCGACTCCGCGAAGCACGATGGCGGCGGCAAATCCCGCCACGTCGGTCACGACGCCGCCGCCGACGGCGACGAACGCGTCGTCCCTCCGGATGCCCCCCTCGAGCGCGCGGTCGGCGATGGCGCCGGCGGCGGCGAGGGTCTTCGCGCTCTCGGCGTCGTCGATCTCGACGTCCGCGAGGAGCTTTCCGGAGAGAGAGCCGCGGACGCGGTCCGCCGCCGCCCGCGAGCCCGCGGACGAGACGAGCACGTACCTTCCCGAAGGAGACTCGAGCCGCTCCGCGGCGTCGTCCAGCAAACCGGAGCCGACCCACACGACGCTTTCGGTCGCGCCGACGCGGATCGGAATCCGCTCGGGCGTCACGACTCCGGCGGACGGACGGGCGCGATCGCGAGCTCGCGCAGCTGCGAGTCGGCGACCGTCGAGGGGGATCCGGTCATGAGGCAAGTCCCCGACGTGGTCTTCGGAAAGGCGATCACGTCCCGGAGCGACGACGCGCCGGCCGCGAGCATGCAGATCCGGTCGAGCCCGAGCGCCATCCCCCCGTGCGGCGGCGCCCCGAAGCGGAGCGCGTCCAGGAGAAACCCGAAGCGCTCCCGCCCTTCCGTCTCCGAGATGCCGAGCGCGCGGAAGACGCGCTCCTGGACGTCGGCGCGGTGGATGCGGATCGAGCCGCTTCCGAGCTCTTGGCCGTCCAGGACGACGTCGTAGGCGCGGGCGCGGACGCGGCCCGGGTCCGACTCCAGGAGCGGCAGGTCCTCGTCGCGCGGCGACGTGAAGGGGTGATTCATCGGGAACCAGGTCCCGGTCTTCTCGTCCCGCCCGAAGAGCGGGAAGTCGGTCACCCAGCAGAAGGCGTGCTTCGATGCGTCGAGGGCGCCGGTCTCGCGCGCCGCGGCGGCCCGAAGAGCGGCGAGCGCGGCGGACGCGGCGGCGGCTCGGTCCGCGACCGCGAGGAGGAGATCGCCGTCGGCGACCGCGGCGGCCGAGAGGATCCCTTCGAGCGCGGCCTCGCCGAGCGCCTTTTTCGCCGGCGAGGAGGTTTCGCCGGCCGAGCGCTTCGCCCACACGAGGCCCGAGGCCCCGTGGGTGCGCGCGAGCTCGGTCCACTCGTCGAGCTTCTTGCGCGAAAGAGGCCCGCCGCCGGGCACCCGCAGCCCCCGAACGACTCCGCCCCCTTCGAGCGCCTTCTCGAACGGAACGAAACCCGTGCCCCGGGCGACGTCCGAAAGGTCCACGAGCGGCATCTCGTAGCGGAGGTCCGGACGGTCGGTGCCGTAGCGTTCCATCGCGTCCGCGTACGTCAGGCGCGGGAACGGCGACGAGCCTTCGATCCCCGCGACGCCGAACGCCGCGATGAGCACAGCTTCGACGACGGCGAAGACGTCGTTCTCCGAGACGAACGACATCTCGACGTCGATCTGCGTGAACTCGGGCTGGCGGTCGGCCCTCAGGTCCTCGTCGCGGAAGCAACGCGCGATCTGGAAGTAGCGCTCGAACCCGGAGACCATGAGGATCTGCTTGAAGAGCTGCGGCGACTGCGGCAGCGCGTAGAAGCTCCCGGGATGAACGCGCGACGGAACGAGGTAGTCGCGCGCCCCCTCGGGAGTGGACTTCGTGAGCATCGGGGTCTCGACCTCGAGGAAGCTCCGCTCGTGGAGCGTCTTGCGTATCCGGAACGCGATCTCGTCCCGGAGCTCGAAGTTCCGGAGCATCGTGGGCCGCCGCAGGTCGATGTACCGGTACTGGAGACGCAGCTCCTCCGTCGCGTTCGTGCGGTCTTCCGGCAGGAAGGGCGGGGTCTCCGAGCGCGCGAGGAACTCGAGGCGCGACGCGACGACCTCGATCTCGCCGGTCGGGATCTCCCGGTTGACCTGGGCGGCGCCCCGCGGCGCGACCTCGCCCTCGATCTCCACGACGTCCTCGGTTCGCGCCTCCGCGGCGGCGAGCACCGCGTCCGCTCCCGAACGCACCTTGTCGAAAAGGACCTGCACGACGCCGCTCCGGTCGCGCAGCGTCAAAAAGATGAGCTCCCCCAGGTCGCGGCGGCGCCCGACCCACCCCCGAAGGAGCACGCGGCGGCCCGCGTCCTGCCCCGTGAGCTTCCCGGCGGGCTCCCGCTCGAGGCTCATCGCGTGCTCCGTTCCGCCGCGAGCCGGCGCACGAGCTCCGCGACCGGGATGGTCTCCTGGTCCCCCGTCGCGAGCTTTTTCACCGTCACCGCTCCCGCAGCGCGCTCCCTCTCCCCCACGAACAACGCGAGCATCGCTCGACCGTCGAAACCGCGGGTGTCGGCTTCCGCGTACAGGCTCGACGCCCGCGCCATCCCCTTCTTCAGCCCGCGAGCGGTCAGGTCCACCTCCACCCGGCCGCCGGGCAGTGCGACACGGACCTCCCGCGCGATCCGGGTCGCGTCGGCGACGTCGTCGGTTCCCTGCGGCAGCACGATGACGAAAGCCCGACGAGGGAGCGTGAGGGGCGCGACCTGGAGAAGCCGGTCCTCCCCGATCGCGAATCCCACCGCGGGGAGCGACGGTCCACCGAGAGAGGCGACGAGCCCGTCGTAGCGGCCGCCGCCGAGGATCGCGTCCTGCGCGCCGAGGTCACCCGACGAGACCTCGAACACGGTTCGCGTGTAGTAGTCGAGGCCGCGCACGAGCGACGGATCGTCGTGGTGCGGAATCCCGGCCTCGGTGAGAAGCCTCTGCACTTCTCCGTGATGCAAGCGGGACCGGTCGTCCAGGAAGTCGAGCGTCCGCGGCGCTTCCGCGAGTGTCTCGCGCACGGCGGGGTCTTTCGAGTCGAAGAGACGCAGCGGGTTGTCGGCGAGCTTTCGGCGATCGTCGTCGCCGAAGGCTTTCGCGCGGGGTAGGACGTGCGCGCGGAGGGCTTCCCCGAAAGAGGCGCGCGTTTCGGCAGTCCCGACGGAGTTCAACGAAACCGAGAGGTCCCGGAACCCGAGCGACTCGAGGAACGCGAACAGCATCTCGATCACTTCCGCCTCGCCGGACGGGCCCTCGACGCCGAAGAGCTCGACCCCGATCTGCGAAAACTCGCGGTATCGGCCCGCCTGAGGCCGCTCGTAGCGGAACTGGGGGCCGACGTAGTAGAGGCGCAGCGGAGTCGGCCCCGAGGCGAGGCCGTTCTCGATGAGCGCCCGAACGACGCCCGCGGTGTTCTCCGGGCGCATCGTGAGCGAGCGGCCCTTGCGGTCGGGGAACGTGTACATCTCCTTGTGGACGATGTCCGTCGTCTCGCCGACCGAACGCGCGAAGAGCGCGGTGTCTTCGAGCACCGGAGTGCGGACCTCGCCGTACCCCCACGAGCCGAAGGTCTCCCGGGCGATCCGCTCCGCCTCGATCCACCGGTCGCTCTCGGGAGGGAACAGGTCGCGCGTGCCCTTCACGGCGCGGAAGCGCGGCGTCATTCCGCGCCGGCCCACTTTCCGTCGAGCCGGGCGTACTCCTTCTTGTACTCGAGGTAGTGGAGGTGAAAGTTCTTCAGGTCCTCCACCTCCGCGTCCGACAGCTCGCGGGCCTGGCGCGCCGGGGCCCCGAGCCAGAGAGTCCGCGCCGGCACGATCGTGCGGGGCGTGACGAGCGACCCGGCACCGATGAAGGCGGACTCCCCCACCTCGGCGCCGTCCAGCACCGTCGCGCGGATCCCGATGAGCGCGCCCTTCCGGACGACCGCTCCGTGGACGATCGCGCCGTGACCGAGCGTCACCTCTTCCTCGAGGACCGTCGGGTACGTTCCCTCCGTCACGTGGATCGCGCAGTTGTCCTGGATGTTCGAGCGCGCGCCGATTCGGATGTAATGGCAGTCGCCGCGGATGACCGAGTTGTACCAGACCGACACGTCGTCCCCGAGGACGACGTCCCCGATCACCGCGGCGGTCTCGGCGAGGTACACCCTCGCGCCGATACGGGGCGCCTTCCCCGCAAACTCTCGTACGAGGCCCATGAAGGCGGGCAATCTAGCACGGGGCCTTCGAGACCGATCACGGCGCGAGGTTCAGGTCTTTCAGCACTTGTTCGTAACGAGGATCCGATCGGAGAGGATCGAGCGGCGGGCCGACCTTCGCCCAGAGCGCGAGTCCGTTGGACCGTTCCCGTTGACACTTGCGGAGCCACTCGAACGCGACGTCCTTCTCACCGAGTGCGGCATGAACTTCCGCGAAGAAGAAAGGGGAGACAAATCCCGTTCGAGAGAGCTGCTCGAGTTCGCGGAGTCCCTTTCGAGCGTCCGCCTTCCGGCCCGCGAGCGCGTAGGCGCGAGCCAACCCGGCCACGGCGACCGGTCCGGCTTCCCGCGGGTTGAGGGTTTCGGCTTCCCGGACGGCGGCGACGAAGTCCCCCTTGCGCTGGTACATCCAGGTCCGAAGGAGCCGGGGCCCCCAGTTTCGGGAATCGAGGGCGAGCGCCCGGTCGATGTGAACGGTCGCGCGGTCGTAGTCTCCCTTCAGAACGTGGGCCAGCCCCAGGTCGCCGGTGATTCCGGCGGACAGCGGGTCGAGAGCGCGGGCCCGTTCGAGTTGCGAGATGCTCTCGTCGTAACGGCCG
>DASRPJ010000181.1:0-3988 GCA_035646435.1 Thermoanaerobaculia bacterium
CCGCCCGGGCCCGGTGGCGGCGCGCCTCTGCGAAGTCCTCCAGACGGAGTTCCGAAGCACTCTTAGCGGCCGCCTCGACGGCGGCCGGTAGAGAGCAAACGGCCGTAGAGCAACATCCCATCGCTCGCGAGCAGCACGGCCGCTGCTCGGTCAGTGTCTTGAAAAAGGGGACAGATCTATTTTCGCAAACGGCGGAGAACGGATTTACGGAACTGATCCGTCGTTGCGCCTGAGTAAATAAATCTGTCCCGTTTTCGGGGGCTCTACTCTTCCGGGTACCTCGCTTCGACCGTCGAGGAGATTCCCCCGCGCGACGAGAACCGTCCCGTCACGCTCATCCTCACGGGCCGGCACGCCCCGACGCAGTCGCGCAGGATCCGGTTGACGGCGTTCTCGTAGAAGATGCCGACGTCGCGGTACGCGACGATGTAGAGCTTGAGAGACTTCAGCTCCAGGCAGAGCGCGTCCGGGACGTAGCGGATCGTGAGATGCCCGAAGTCGGGGAGTCCCGTCTTCGGGCAGATCGCGTTGTACTCCGGGATCTCGACCGAGATCTCGTACCCGGGAAACTGGTTCGCCCACGTTTCGATCGAGGGAAGCTTCGCGTCGAGCCCGGCCTTCGCGTGCTCGTCGGTGTATTCGGGCACGCGCGAATGCTACCCGAGAGGGCGAGACGCGCCTCTGCTACGATCCGGCGCTCCCGCGCCGATGACCGAAGAGATCCACGACACGAAGGCGAGCCTCTCGCGCGTCCTGACCGGCGCGGCGACCTCCCTCGAGGGGGAGACGACGTCCGTCCGCGAGCTGCTCGCGTTGATCGGCGAGCAGGGGATGCTCATGCTCTGCATCTTCCTGACGATCCCCTTTCTCGTCCCGGTGTCGATCCCCGGCGTCAGCACAGTCTTCGGTCTGCTCGTTATCCTGATCGGCGTCGGCGTCGCGACGAATCGGGTCCCCTGGCTTCCGAATCGGCTGATCGACCGCCGCTTTCCGACTCGCAAGCTCTGCCCTGCGCTGGAGCAGGGGGCGAAGATCCTCCAGCGCCTGGAGCGCTTTCTCCATCCGCGTTGGGAGGTCCTCACGCGGAGCGCGGCGATGAACCGCTTCAACGGCGCGATGATCGTGTTCGCGGGGTTGCTGCTGATGGCGCCGTTCGGCCTGATCCCGTTTTCGAACACGCTTCCCGCGCTCGCCGCCCTCTTTCTCGCGGCCGGGATGGTCGAGCGAGACGGGCTGTTCGTCTTCCTCGGCTACCTCTCGATCCTCGCGACGATCGTGTACTTCGGGGTACTGATCGCCGGCGCGGTCGCGGCCGGCGTGGGGCTGCACCGGGTCTTCAACCCGGCGCTCCTCTTGGGGCTGTGATGGGGTCAGACCCCTTCGGGATCAGACCCCATGTCGATTCCCCGAGGGCGGCTCAAGCGACGGCGGAGACGGCGCGGTTGGGGCGCACCTGCGGAATGCCGAGACGGATCTCGCGGATCAACCCGGCGATCTCCTTCTCGTGCTCGCGGTCGTGCTCGACCATCATCCGGGGGATGTCGCCGAGCGCGACGGCGCCGACGCCTTCCTGCTCGGCCCTCTTCGTCCAGTCCCCGTGCGGGACGTCTCGCAGCATCTGAAGATTCCGCGTGCGTGCGGCCGTGAAGGCCAGGAGTCCGTCGGCGAGGTCGCGGCGCTGGTACACCCGCTCGTGCGCGATTCTCTCGCCGTCGAAGTTCGAGAGATGCGGTTGGTCCTCCGAAAGGAGCCGCCGGATCCGGACGCCGTAGCCTTCTCGCTCGAGGTCTGCGAGGTGCCAGACGTGCTCGAGGAAGGAGAAGCCTCCGGTCGTGCCGCGCTGGCGCACTCTGTCCTCCGAAAGGTCCGCAGCCGCTTTCGCGAGGAGGGCGGGAGTCGATTCGAGAGTGAGAAGGAGAGTTTCGAGTTCGCGTCTGTTCATGATCTGTGGCTCCACCACTCACTACGCACCGAATGCCCCGAAAGTTTCGGAAAAAGGCGTGCCGGCGCCCCTTCCTCCTTCCCGGCTTACACTCCACCGCCATGGGCCTCGAGGCCATTCGCGCGTTCTTCTCTTCGAGAACCTCGTCGGAGTCTGCCGAGCCCTCGGTCGACCCGATCGCGGTCGCCGCCTGCGCGCTCCTGCTCGAGATTGCGCTCGCGGACTCGACGTTCGGCGCCGAAGAGCGCGACCGGATTTCGCGGCACGCGCGCGAGGATCTCGGTGTCCCGCCGGACGAAGTCCGGGAAGTTCTGCGCCTCGCGGAGGACGCGCGGCGAGACAGCGTCGACCTCTATCAGTTCACCAAGCTCGTGACGGAAGGTTTCTCGCGCGAGCAGCGGCTCCGCCTGATCGAAGCGATCTGGGGCGTCGTCTACTCCGACGGCGTGCTCTCGGCGGTCGAAGGACAGCTCGCGCGCCGCATCGCGGAGCTCCTCGGCTTCCAGCATCCCGAAGTGCAGGCGGCGCGCGAGCGCGTGGCGGCGAGGAAGGGGGAGTCGGCTTAGTCGCCCTCACCCTGACCCTCTCCCCGGAGGGGAGAGGGAAGGGATTAGAACTCCGGCAGCTTGCGCTTGTCCGGGGGGATCTTCGCGAACGGCTCCTTCGTGGACGCGGCCACGTACGCGAACGCCGCCACGGCGGCGGTCATCTTGTCCAGAGAACCGATATCGACCTTGTCGAACGTGTCGTTCGACGTGTGGTGAAGGTCGAAGTATCGGGATGCCTCCTGGCGAACCGCGAAGAGAGGCACTCCCGAAAGAACGAGCCGTGAGATGTCCGCGCCGCCGAGGCCGTCGGGCGTGAGGTCGCCGGCGCCGAGCGGCTCCAGGAGCGAGGAGATCTCCTTCATGAGGGGCCACGAGGAGGGCCCCGCGTTCCAGGAGAACCCGATCGGTCGTCCGCTCCCGAGGTCTGCTTCGAGCGCCGCGGCGTGCAGCGGCAGCTCCGCCGCGTGGTCGGCGACGTACGCCTTGCCGCCCGCGAGCCCGTTCTCCTCGTTCGCATAGAGGACGACGCGAATCGTGCGGGGCGGCCGCTTGCCGAGTCCGGCGATCAGCCGCGCGGCCTCGATCACGATTCCGCAACCCGCGGCGTCGTCCTCGGCGCCCGTCCCGAGCTCCCAGGCGTCCCGGTGACAGCCGAGGAGAACGATCTCCTTCGGTCTTCCGCGCCCCGGTATCTCGCCGACGACGTTCGCGGTCTCCGCCTGTCCCATGTCGCGGCAGCCGAGCGTGAAGCGCACGCGCACGGGCTTGCCTTCGTCTCCGAGACGCTCGAGCAGGTCCGCGTCGGGGTTCGACACGGCGGCGGCGGGAATCTTCGGAATCCCGTCGAGGTACCGCATCCCGCCCGTGTGCGGCGTGCGGTTCGAGTCGGTGCCCACCGACCGGATGATCACGCCGACCGCCCCGAGCTTCGCTGCGCGCGACGCGCCCCACCCGCGCACGTCGACCGCGACCCCGTACCCCGAGCCGTCGAGCGTGCGCAGCATCCGCTTGTTGAAGAAGACGATCTTTCCGCGCACGTCCGATTCCCTCTTCGCGTCGAGCTCTTCGAGCGTCCCCACCTCGAGGATTTCCGCTTCGACGCCCGAGTCGGCGGTCGGCACGCTGCCGCCGAGCGCGGTCAGGAAGAGCTTGTGCGGATACGGTGCGGTCACCTCTCCGGTTTCGACGCCGCGAACCCAGTAGGGGGCCATCAGCTTCTCGGCCCGGACGTTGGCGAAACCGAGGCGCTTCAGGGTCGCGACGCCCCACGCGATCGACGCCTTGTCCCCGGGAGAGCCCGAGAGACGCGACCCCGCCGTGTCCACGAGCCCGCGGACCCACTCCGACGCGCGCGTACCGGTGAACGCGGTTTCCCGGAGCGACTCCGCCGTCCGACGGACCTCCGCGGGGATGACCGGCGTCGCGTCCGCCGCGCCGGCAGGCGGGGCGGAGCCGAGGACGACCGCCGTCAGCGCCGGAGCGATGCGATTCCACCTCG
>DASRPJ010000182.1:0-10427 GCA_035646435.1 Thermoanaerobaculia bacterium
GTGTACTAGGGGGTCAGGCCTGACCCCGGATTCAGTCTCCGATGGCGTTGATCTTCGCGATCATCGCGTCGAGCACGCCGATGTGCCGGATCTGGGCGGGGATGAGCTTCGTCCTAATGAGCTGGCGGGCGGGTTCGTCCACGTCGTCGATCCCCTCGCGGTAATCCTTGAGGCCGTGCTCCTCCCCCTCCTTGAGGGCCTTCACCGCGGAGGCGTCACCGAAGAGCTTCGCCGTTCCCTCGACCACTTTTGCCCACGCGCCCCACGGGCCCGAGGAGTCGTCCGCCTCCCCGCCCAGGCGCCGGATCTCGTCCCGGAGGGCCTGTGCCGCCTCGCCGTGCTCCTGAGCGATCGCGCGCAAGGCCGTCGCGTCGCTCGCATGCTCGTCGTCGACCTTCCGAATCGCCTGTTCGTACGTCTCGACCGAAGAGATCTCGCCGCGGAGCAGCGAGTTCAGCTGATCGATGCACTTATCGACAGTAACGGTTGCCATTGATTGATACCTCCGCGGGGCCGTGTGCAACATCCGTTCCGGTCCCACGGACGACGACCGCGCCGCGGACGGTGGAGCGATCGACGTCTAAGGTGCTGCGGGCTCGAAAGTTGGAACGTGGCCCGACCCTTGCTCTATCCCCTCAACCGAAAGGAGGGGCGCGATATGGGCATCCTTGGTTGGATTCTGTTCGGCCTCGTCGTCGGCATCGTGGCGAAGTTCATCATGCCGGGACGCGATCCGGGCGGGATCATCATCACCATCATCCTGGGAATCGTGGGCGCTCTCATCGGGGGTTTCATCGGGCAGGCCCTGAACCTGTACGAGCCGGGCGAGCCGGCCGGGTTCGTGGGCGCCACACTGGGCGCGATCCTGGTCCTCTGGATCTACCGGATGGCGACCCGGAGGCGGAGCATCGCCTAACGACCTTTCGCGCCGTCACCGGCGATAATGGGGCCGCCCGCGCGGCCCCTACTTTTTTCCGGGCGGCAAACGGGAAGCAATTCTGTGAAGACGAAGAAGAAAGCCAAACACCCCCTCCCGTCCTCCGAACGCCGGCAGACCGCGGAGCGACGCAATGAACGGAGGCGGGCGCATCCTCGCGTCGCCGTCGTGGCGAAGCCAACCGAGCGGCGTCGGGAGGAGCGACGGGACGCTCCTCCGAACACGGGGACCTAGAACCCCGGCGGCCGGCGCGCGTGGAAGTCCGTGCGGCGCTGGTATTCGCGCCCCACGGCGGTCAAGTCGCCCTCCGCGAACGCGCGACCGAGGAGGTGAAGCCCGGTGGGGAGTCCCTGTGCTCCGAATCCGTTCGGAAGCGAGATCGCGGGCCACCCAACGAGGTTGCCGACCTGGATGAGGGACCCGATGGCCGACACGAAGTTGGCCGGCCTTCCCTTCGCGAGCTCGGGATACGCCTTGTCGAAGTCGAGGCCGATGGGGTACGCGACCGTGGCACGGGACGGCGCCGCCAGGACGTCGTACTTTTCGAAGAGCGCGGACATCGGCGCGCGCATCTTTTCCCGCAGCCGCATCGCGTGGAGGTAGTCGACCGCCGGCGTCATCACGCTCGAGTAGCCGCCGTAGCGATCGGACTTCGCGCGTAGCTCCCGCGAGCGCCCGGACTCGATCATGTCCAGGAACGCGCTCCCCCCCTCGGCGTCGACGATGGTGCCCGCGCAGATTCCGAAGGGCAGGTCGGGCAGCGCGACCCCGGTCACGACGTCGCCGATGGTGCGAAGAACGGCAAGCGACTCCTCGAAGTTCCGCGCGACCTCCGGCTGCACGAAATCGGTGGCGCCCGCGAGGACGCCGACCCGAAGACGGCGCCCCTTCGGACGTCCGGTCCGCGGCGCGGTCACCGTCGTCGGGTCGGCCGGATCCTTCCCGCGGATCGCGTCGAGAACGAGCTGGCAGTCGTCGCTGCCGCGCGCCATCGGTCCGAGCTTGTCGAGCGTCCAGCAGAGCGCCATCGCGCCGTGCCGGCTGACGAGGCCATAAGTCGGGCGAAGGCCCGTGACCCCCGAGAACGCCGACGGAGTCACGATCGAGCCCACGGTCTCCGACCCGATCGCGAACGACACGAGGCCCGCTCCCACCGCCGAGCCGGGGCCGCTCGAGGAGCCGCCGCTCCAGTACTCCGCGTTCCACGGGTTCCGCCCCGGACCGGTGAAGGAGGCGTCCGCGTTGTTGTAGCCCATTCCCCCGGCGAGCTCCACCATCGCGAGCTTGGCGGTCAGGATCGCTCCGGCATTGCGGAGCTTCCGGATCACAGTCGCGTCGTACGAGAACTGCTGGTCCCGATAGGGAGCCGCGCCCCACGTCGTCGGCATCTCCTTCGTGGCGAGGAGGTCCTTGGCGCCGTACGGGATGCCGTGGAGCGGTCCGCGGTACTTGCCCTGCCGGAGCTCGCGGTCCGCCTCGCGGGCGGCCGCCCGCGCGCTCTCGCCGGCGAGCGTGACGACGGCGTTCAGCCTGGCCCCGTGGGTCGCCAGCCGTTCGAGCGACTCCTCGACGAGAGCGACGGAGGTGACTTTCCTCGCGCGGACCTTCGCCGCAAGCTCGGAAAGGGGCGTGTAGAGGACCGAGCCTCCCCCGTTCATCGCCGCTCGACCGAAAAGTCGACCGCCGGCTCCTCCGAGTTCGCGAGCTTGTATCCTCGCAGGCGCGCGCTGCGACGCTCGAGGCCCGCCATGTCCTCGTCTAAGAGCGGAAGCTCCTCAGCCGTGAGGAACTTTCCGTATCGCTCGCGCGCGAGCTTCGCGAGGAGGTCCGCCCCCTTCGCGGGAGGCGCGGGCGTCGGGGTCGGCGAGGGCGTCTGCGCGGCAAGCGGCACGCTCGCGAGCGCGGAGATCGCTCCGGCGGCTTTCAGGATCGCGCGGCGGGTGGGCATCGGCTTCCCTCCTTCGTTCCGGCGTTACCGGCGTCGCGCCGGTCGAGCGTGACTACTCGACGGCGACGATCCGGGCTCCCCACGGGCAATAACCCGACAGCAGGTATTCCGCGCGGTGGGACTCGACGTAGCCCGGGGTCCCGTCGCAGACTTCGATCGACGCATCCACCATACGAACCGTGTCCGGCACGAAGTGCCAGCTCCAGGGCGCGTTGAAGCCTCCGTTTCCGACCGCGATCCGGCCGTTCGGGTGCTTGTTGTTCCGCCCTTCGAGGTTTTCCATCGCGAGCTGGATCGCCTCGGGGTCGGTCAGCCTCATGCGGAACACGTCCGCGCCGGCGCGCACGCGAAAGAGACGGCTGCCGTCGGGGGCGGTCGGGCCGTCGTCGTCGTGGCAGGCCGCCGCGAACAGGGCGAGGCCGATCGTGACGAGGAGGATGCGGGACGCTCGGGTCCGTTTGCGGGGTTGGATTCGTGGGGAACTCATGGGGTTTCGCTAATGGCTCCTTTCCGGCAAGACATACGCGGCCGAGTGAGCGCTCGTTTCGGACCTCCGCTGCGGGCGCGCGACCGGAAGGCGCCGTCACGACGCCATCGGCTCGATCTCGTGCGACTCCTTCGTCCACCGCATCCCGCGTGCCGTGAGCCCGAGCTCGAACCGCGCGGCCGCCTCCCGATTGGCCGCCAGCATTTCGAGGGGCCGCACGCCGGGATCGCGGTACTCGCCCCGCGCGAGCATCCGCGCGATGACGGCGCACGGGAAGGCGGTCGTGCGGGCCATGGCGGTGGTCCCGGTGTCGCCGTGGGTCTTGTCCATCATTTCGAAGGTCATGCACAGCGTCCGGCCGAGCTTCCGGCCCGTCACGACGACCTTGAGGTACGTGAACTCGTCGGATTCGTCGCCCATCTTCCACGCGCGCGCAAGGAGCTCTTCGGACACCTGCCGCGGCGAGACCCGCGCTCCTCCCGATAGCTCGAGCGGCGTTTCGTCGAAGAAACCGGTCTCGCGGAGGACCTCCATCTTCTCGGCGTGTCCCGGGTAGCGCAGGGTCTTTTCTCTCATCGTCCGCGCGGGCACGGTCCGCAGGAGCGTGCGAAGACCGTCGGTCAGGAAAGCTTCGAGCGTGCCGACGCCGGGAACGTCGATCCGCTCGACGTCGGAGAGCGCCGGTCGCGTGACGAGCCGTCCGTGTTCGAACACGCGCGCCGGACGCGTGTACTCCTCGATCACGTCCGTCACGGAAAACACGACCGAGTACTCGTGCGGCCACCGCCGCACGAAGGGCAGGCCGCCCACGTAGATGCGGACCTCCTCGACCTCGTTGAAGTCGCGCGCCGCGCGGCCGACGAAGAAGTTCGAAATCCCCGGCGAGACTCCGCAGTCGACCACCGCCGTCACGCCGCGTTCCCGCGCGAGGTTCTCGAGCTGTAGCGGGTCCTCGCCGGAGAAGGAGATGTCGGCGATCGGCTTGCCGGCTTCGATCACCGCACGCAGCATCGAGAACCCCAGCGCGCCGGGGAGGGCCCCGACGACGGCATCCGCGTGGGCGACCGCGGACGCCACGACCTGCGGGCTCGACAGGTCCGCCTGGTGGATGCTCGCGTGGGTCTCGCGGCCGACGCGCTCGAGCGCGTCCGGGTTCGCGTCGAAAACGGAAACCTTCGCCCCCTCCTCGGCGGCGAGCTCGCGGGCGATGACGCGGCCGATGAGGCCGGCGCCCAGGACGGATATCCTCATGTCGTCATCTCCGTCCGATATCCTATCGGCAGGCCCGTTCCATGACGAAGCTCACGAGACGCCGCTGGATCGCCGCCGCGGGCGCCGCCGCCGCGGCGGCCGCCGTCCGGGAGGAACGCGCCTCCGCCGCTCCACCGGACGCTCCTCCCCTTCCTCCCCCGCTGAAGCCCGACGTCTTTCGCGACCGCCAGGCGAAGCTGCGCGCCGCCGCGAAGGCCCGCGGCTTAGACGCCCTCTTCGTGACTCCATCGACCAACCTCGCGTACGCGACCGGGCTGTCCATGTGGCGGAGCGAGCGGCTGACGGCGCTCCTCCTCCTGACCGACGGGCCCGCCGTGCTGATCACGCCCGCGTTCGAGGAGTCGAACGTCACGCGGGACGCGACCGTGGACGAAGTGAAGACGTGGCGGGAAGACGAGGACGCCGTCGCGATCGCGGCGAAGCTCCTGTCGCGCAAGTCGGTCGGCATCGAGGGATCCACGGCGTACTCGACGGCGTCGCTCGTGACGGCCGCGGCGTCGGCGAAGGCGGACGACGCGGGAGACCTCTTCGACGCGCTGCGCTCGGTGAAGTCGGCGGAGGAGCTGGCGCTGATGAAGGAGGCAGGCCGGCGCACGGTGACTGCGATCGGCGCAACCCACGACCGGATGCGCCGCGGAATGACGGAGCGGGACGTGTCGAACCTCCTCGAGGAGGAGTTCCGCAGGCTCGGCGTCTCCGGAGGCGGGCTCGTCCAGTTCGGTCCCTCCGCTGCGCTCCCGCACGGCGGCCCGGGAGACCGCGCCCTCGCGAAGGGCGACGCGGTCTTGATCGACTGCGGCGGCCGGGTGCGCGGCTACACGTCGGACGTGACGCGAACCGTCTCGTTCGGGCCGCCCTCCGACGAGTTCCGGAAGGTGTACGCGATCGTCGACCGCGCACAGAACGCGGGGATCGCCGCGCTCGGGGCGGGCAAGACGGGAGAGGAAGTCGACCGCGCGGCGCGCAAGGTGATCGAGGACGCGGGCTACGGCGATTTCTTCACCCACCGCCTCGGCCACGGCATCGGGATGGACGGCCACGAGCACCCGTACCTCGTAAAGACCAACCGCAAGCCGCTCGTCCCCGGCAACACCGTCACGGTCGAGCCCGGGATCTACCTTCCGGGGAAGTTCGGCGTGCGCATCGAGGACTACTACGCGGTCAGCGAGAAGGGGCTCAGGAGCCTCTCGGTCCGGCCGCAGGAGCTCGTCGTTCTGAAAGGGTGATGCCATGAGGACATTCCTCCTCGCAGCCGCTCTCGCCGCGGGTTCGGCCCCGCCCGACCTCCTCGTCGTCGTCAACAAGTCCGACGATACGGTCTCGATCCTCGACGCGAAGACCGGCGCGCTCAAGGCGACCGTCAAGACGGGGCGCGGCCCGCACGAGGTCGAGGTGCTCGCCGACGGGAAGACGGCGGCGGTGTCCGACTACGGAAAGGCCGGCGAGCCCGGGCACACCGTTACGCTCGTCGACCTCGACCGCGGCGCGGCGGTCGGGACCGTGGAGCTCGGCCAGGGGACGCGGCCGCACGGGCTCGAGTCGCTCGCCGACGGGCGCCTCCTCGTGACGGCGGAGGGCACGAAGGAGCTTCTCGTCGTGGACCCGAAGACGCGCCGCGTGACGAAGAGGATCCCGACCGGTCGCGAGGTCTCCCACATGGTCGCGGCGCCGCGGTCGGGCGCCCGCGCGTTCGTCGCGAGCATCGGGTCCGGCACGGTCACCGCGGCGGACCTGGCGAGCGGCAAGGTCGCCGCCGACCGGCCGACGGGCGAGGGCGCGGAAGGGATCGACGTGACGCCCGACGGCCGGCAGGTGTGGGTCACGAACCGCGCGGCCGACACCGTCTCGGTGCTCGACGCGTCGAGCCTCGCGGTGCTCGCGACGCTGCCCGCTCCGAAGTTCCCGATCCGCGTGAAGGTCACTCCCGACGGAAAGCGCGCCCTCGTCTCGTGCGCGCAGTCGGGCGATGTCGCCGTCTTCGACGTCGCGACGCGGCGCGAGGTGCGCCGGATCGCGATGGACCGCGAAGCCGTTGCCGGCAGCGAGGCGCGCGTCTTCTCCGACCGCTTTGGCAAGAGCCCGGTGCCCGTCGGCCTCCTCATCGCGCCGGACGGCAAGCGCGCGTGGGTCGCCTCGACGAACGCGGACGTCGTCTCCGTGATCGACCTCGAGAAACTCGAGGTCGTCGGCCGGCTCACCGCCGGCAAGGAGCCGGACGGACTCGCGGGGCGGTTCGCCCGCTGACGACGGCCCCGTCCCGCCTCGTCGCTCTCGACGTCTTCCGCGGGCTGACGATCGCGGGAATGATCGTCGTGAACACGCCCGGCACGTGGGCGCACGTCTATCCCCCGCTCCTGCACGCCGACTGGCACGGCTGGACGCCGACCGACACGATCTTTCCCTTCTTCCTCTTCATCGTCGGCGTCTCGATGGCTTTCTCTTTCGCGCGGCGGGCATCGGGGGGAGCGAACCGGCGGCGGCTCTTCCTCCACGCGCTCCGGCGCGGCGCGATCATCTTCGGGCTCGGACTCGCGCTGAACCTTCTCTCGTTCTTCGTCTTCGATCGCGAGTACCTGCGCATACCGGGAGTGCTGCAGAGGATCGGCATCGTGTTCATCCTGGCCTCGGCAATCTTCCTTGCCTTCGCGCGAAAGGGCCTGCTCGTGACCACGTTTGCGCTCCTCCTCGGCTACTGGGCGTTGATGGCGCTCGTGCCGGTCCCCGGCTACGGCGCCGGCCGGCTCGACCGCGAAGGCAACCTCGCTTCCTACGTCGACCGGCTCGTCCTTGGACCGCACACCTGGAAGCCGGGGTGGGACCCCGAGGGTCCGCTCTCGACGATCCCCGCGGTCGCGACGACGCTCCTGGGCGCGCTCGCCGGCGAGTGGCTTCGCTCCGCGTCGGTACGTCACAAGATGTCGGGTCTCGTCGCGGGAGGGCTGTTGCTGTCGTCCGCCGGCGCGCTGTGGGGGCGCGTCTTCCCACTCAACAAAAACCTGTGGACGTCCTCCTACGCGCTCTTCATGAGCGGCCTCGCCGCTCTTTTCCTCGCGCTCGTGCTCGAGGTCGTCGACCGCCGGGGATGGACGAGCTGGGCGCGCCCCTTCGAGTGGCTGGGGCGCAACCCGATCGCCGCGTTCGTCCTGTCGACGCTCGTCACGATCCTGCTGCTGGCCGTCAAGCTCCCGAACCCGGGCGGCAAGCCGCGCTCCCTTTACGCGACGATCTACCGGACCGTGTTCGACCGATTCGCGGACCCGCGCCTGGGATCGCTCCTCTTCGCGCTCGCGTACCTGGCGCTCTGGATGGCGGTCTTCGGTCTCCTGTACCGGAAGCGAGTGTTCCTGAAGGTGTGACGCGCGTTTAATGGGGACAGACCACGGTTTTGAAACAGCGGAACCGTGGTCTGTCCCCGGTTTCGCTACCCGGACGGCATCGTCAGCTTGATTACCGCGAACCCCGCGCCCTGCGGGTCCGTCAGCATCGCGAAGCGGCCGACCTCCGGGATGTCCGTGGGAGGCACGGTGACTTTCGCCCCGAGCCCCTTCGCCTTGTCGACGGTCCTGTCGCAGTCGTCCACCGCGAAGTAGACGAGCCAGTGGGGCGGAACGGGGCCCCATTCCTTCGGGATCTTCATCATCCCGGCCGCCATCCGGCCGCCGAAGTTGAAGATCACGTAATCGCCGAAATCCCTGTGGAGCACGTCCTTCGTCCAGCCGAGGAGACCCGTGTAGAAGTCCGCCGCGCGCTCCGGGTCCGTCGTGTAGAGCTCGTTCCAGCAGAACGAGCCGGGCTCGTTGACCACCCTCGCCCCGATGTGACTCTTCGGCTCCCAGAACGAAACGACGGCGCCCGTCGGGTCCTGGATGACGGCCATGCGGCCGTGCTCCATGACGTCGAACGGCTCCATCATGACGGTGGCGCCCAGCTCCTTCGCGTGCGCGGCGGCGTCGTTCGCGTTCTCGACGGCGACGTACGACCCCCAGTTGGGCGGCGTTCCCTTCTGTTCCGGCCCCATCTGGTAGAGCCCGCCCACGTCCTTGCCGTTCTTCTGGAGCATCGTGTAGACGCCCGCGTCCCCCATCGGGTTGTCCTTGAAGGACAACCCGAAGAGCGACGTGTAGAACTCCTTCGCCGCCGGGCCGTCGCTCGTCGTGAGCTCCACCCAGCAGAAAGTCCCCGGTCCGTGCTTCGCCGTTTCCACGATCAACCTCCTCTGCGATTCGAATACGGAGATTCGTGCGCCGGGTTTGACCCCGGCCTTCAGCTCCTTCGGTAGATCTCGGCGCCGCTCTCGACGAACTCCCCCGCCTTCTCTTCGAGCCCCGCCTCGATCGCCTTCTCTTCGCTCACGCCACGCGACGCGGCGTACTCCCGCACCTCCTGCGTGATCTTCATCGAGCAGAAGTGCGGACCGCACATCGAGCAGAAGTGCGCGAGCTTCGCGCCCTCCGCGGGCAGGGTCTCGTCGTGGAACTCGCGCGCCGTCTCGGGATCGAGCGCGAGGTGGAACTGGTCCTCCCACCGGAACTCGAACCGCGCTTTCGAGAGCGCGTCGTCCCAGAGGCGGGCGCCGGGGTGGCCCTTCGCGAGGTCCGCCGCGTGCGCGGCGATCTTGTAGGCGATGACGCCGTCCTTGACGTCCTTCTTGTTGGGAAGCCCGAGGTGCTCCTTCGGCGTGACGTAGCAGAGCATCGCGGTGCCGAACCAGCCGATCATTGCGGCCCCGATCGCCGACGTGATGTGGTCGTATCCGGGCGCGATGTCCGTCACGAGCGGGCCGAGCGTGTAGAAAGGCGCCTCGTGGCAGATGGCCATCTCCTTCTCGACGTTCTCGCGGACGAGGTTCATCGGGATGTGGCCGGGTCCCTCGATCATCACCTGGCAGTCGTGCGACCACGCCTTCGTGGTCAGCTCGCCGAGCGTCTCGAGCTCCGCGAACTGCGCCTCGTCGTTCGCGTCGGCCGTCGAGCCGGGGCGCAGGCCGTCGCCGAGCGAAAAGGCGACGTCGTAGGTCTTCATGATCTCGCAGATCTCGTCGAACTTCGTGTAGAGGAAGCTCTCCTCGTGCCGCGCGAGGCACCACTTCGCCATGATCGAGCCGCCGCGCGAAACGATGCCCGTGACGCGTTTCGCGGTGAGCGGGATGTAACGCAGGAGCACCCCGGCGTGGATCGTGAAGTAGTCGACGCCCTGCTCGGCCTGCTCGATGAGCGTGTCGCGGTACACGTCCCACGTGAGCGCCTCCGCCTTCCCGTCCACCTTCTCGAGGGCCTGGTAGATCGGGACCGTCCCGATGGGAACCGGGGCGTTGCGGAGGATCCACTCGCGCGTCTCGTGGATGTTCTTGCCGGTCGAGAGGTCCATGACGGTGTCGGCGCCCCAGCGGGTCGCCCACGTCATCTTCTCGACCTCCTCTTCGATCGACGAGGTGACCGCGGAGTTTCCGATGTTCGCGTTGATCTTCACGAGGAAGTTGCGGCCGATCGCCATCGGCTCGGACTCGGGGTGGTTCACGTTCGCGGGGATGATCGCGCGGCCGCGAGCGACCTCGCTCCGCACGAACTCGGGGTCGAGGTTTTCGCGGATCGCGACGAACTCCATCTCAGGGGTGACGATGCCCTTTCGCGCCCAGTGCATCTGCGTCGCGTTGCCGCGCGAGCGAAGGGCCTTCCGCGGTCGCGTCAGCGCGAGGTCGGCTCGGCCCGAGCGGCGCGGCGCCGTCTCGTCGTGAGGGCCGCGCGCGAGAATCCACGGCCGCCGCAGCTCCGGCAGGCCGCGGG
>DASRPJ010000183.1:0-3446 GCA_035646435.1 Thermoanaerobaculia bacterium
TGCTCGCCGGGGACGTCTTCACGATCGGAATGGCGCTCCTGTGCGCGGGTCTCTGGATCCTCCTCGAGATCGAGCGGCCGAGGCGTTGGAGCGAAGCCGTGATTCTCGCCCTCGCGGCGATTCTCGCGGGCCTCGTCGCGCTCCCCCAGATCGTGGCGACCGCACTCTGGGTCCCGGAAACGAACCGCGCGGTCTCGGGCATCCTGCTCCGCGACTCGGCGTTCTTCTCCATCCACCCGCTGCGTCTGCTCGAGCTCGCCGTGCCGTATCCGTTCGGGCGAACGTGGACGCTCTCCAACTCGGACGTCTGGGGTTGGCCCGTTTTTCGAGGAAAGGCGATGGGGCTCTTCACGACCCTCTACGCGGGGGCGTTCGGCGCCATAGCCATCGTGGTGTGCCGGAGACTCCGCTCGCCGGGAGCGCGGTTCGCTCGATCTCTCTTCGCCCTGGCGCTCCTCCTCTCGGTGCCCTTCAGCCTCCTGCCGGCAAGCTGGGAGAGGACGCGGTCCCCCCTGCCCCTTCGCAACCCGGAGAAGTTCGCAATCCTCCTGACCTTCGCCGTCGCGATCTTCGCCGCTCTCGCGTTCGACCGCTATCGGAACGGGCTTCGACGCGCGCGGTGGACGACGGGAGTCGCGGCCGCGCTGACTTCCGTCGCGGTAGGTGCCGCGATCTTTCCGGGAACAGCCGGGCGACTCGCGGTCTGGATCGTTGGCGCGCATCCGCGCCATGCGGAGGCCGCGGGCCGGTTGCTGCCCGAGGCGTTTGCCGAGGCCGGCCTGTTGTGGGTGGCGACGGTGATCGCCATCGACCTGCTCTCGAAGCCGTCGCGACGGACGCTCGCCACCGCGTTCGCGCTCCTCGCGGTCGTCCCGATCCTCGCGAACCGGAAGATCGCCCGTACCCTGACCGAACAGGAGATGTTTGCACCCACGCCGTTCGCCCGGCACCTCCAGCGCGCGGACCCCCGGGGCGAGTACCGCACGCTCGGTGAGTCGATCTACCGCGAGCAGAGGTTCGCACCGGGCTATGTCGGTTACGACGACGAATACCTGGACGCTGGCCGGCGGCTCTGGCTCGACCAGGCGTCGGTGCTCTGGAACAGGGGCACGGTCCTGAACATCGACTTCGACGTCGGGGACTTCTCACGCGTAGAGAGCCTCCGCCGGTTCTCCGTGCTCGCCGCCGGCTACAGGGATTCAGCGCCGCTCTTCGGGAGCCTCTCTCTGAAGTGGGGAATCCGCTTCCGCGACCAGGCACCTCTGCCGGGCTACCGTCCCTTCGCGGGCGACTACCTGCAGCTCTGGGACGTTCACCCGGGAGCTCTTCCTCACGTCCGCCTCGTGGAGAGGTGGCGTGAGGAGACTGGCCCCATCGAGTCCGTCGCGGCGCTTCCGGCCGCCGAAGCCGGCGAGATCGTCGTCGAGACGGGTTCGCGACGGCGGGGCGTCGCCCGTCGGGGATCGGTCGAGGTCCTCGAGAACCGACCTGCGCGGCTTCGCGCGCGGGTGCATGCGCCCGACCCGACCTTCCTCTTCGTGCTGCGCGGATTCTGGAGCTATCGGCGCGTGCTCCTCGACGGCAAGCCGGTCGAGGCGTTCCCGGCGCAGGTCGCCTTCTCGGCCGTCCCGGTTCCGGCCGGAGCGCATACGATCGACTGGACCGAGAAGATCCCCGGCCTCGAGGTCTCGCGGTATGCCCCGCTCCTCTCGTCGGGACTCCTCATTCTCCTCCTGGTCCGCGACCGCCGCGGCCGGACGCCGAACGTATGAGCGCGATACTCGACGCGCGGCCGACGCTCGCCCGGCGCGCGCTTCCCGCGCTCCTCTTCGCTCTCCTCGTCGTCGGGGTCTACTCGCCGACCCTGTTTTTCCGCCGCAACTTCGCCGGTCGGGACCTGCTCGTCTACAACCTGCCGATGGAGAAGACGATCCACGACGCCTACTCTCGCGGAGCGCTCCCCGTCTGGATGCCGGAGGTTTCCGGCGGGCGCCCTCTACTGCCCAATCCGAACGCCGGAGCGCTCTACCCGCTCCGGTTCCTGCTGTCGGTTTTTTCCTTTCCGCTGGCGATGCGCCTCTTTCCGGTCATCCACTGGGCCGCGGCGGGAATCGGGATGATGCTGTTCCTCCGCGCGACCGCGGCATCTCGCGCCGCCGGATGGGTTGGCGCGGTCACCTATGCCTTCTCGGGAGTCGCCGTCGCAGAAGTCTTCTTTCCCCACATTCAGCCGGGGATGACGCTTTTGCCCTGGATCCTCTGGGCCGTCGCGCGTCCGACGCCCGGCCGGGGAGGCAAGCTCCTTCTGCTGTCGACGTTCTTCGCGCTGATCATGCTCGCCGGGGACGTCTTCACGATCGGGACGGCGATCCTCTGTGCCGGCCTCTGGACCCTGGCGGAAAGAGGTCGTTCGGAGTGGCGGAGAGAGCTCCTCCTTCTCGCTCTCGGAGTGGCGCTCGCGGCGTTGATCGCTCTGCCTCAGATACTCGCCACGCTGCTCTGGGTGCCCGACACGAACCGATCCATCCTGGGAATGAGGCTCCAGGAGACGTTCTTCTATTCGATCTCCCCTTTTCGGCTTCTCGAGTTCTTCGTCCCGTACCTCTTCGGCTCGACGTGGACGCTCGACGGGTGGACGGTGTGGGGCCGGCCGGTGTTTCGCTTCAAGGACATGGGGATCTTTTCGAGTCTCTACTGCGGCGCTCTGTCGGTCATGGCCGTCCTGACGAGCTGGAGGTGGCGGGCGCCGGCCGCGCGGTTCGCTCGAATCCTCCTCGTCTCCGCCCTTTTCGCCGCCGTCCTCCCGAGCCTGCTGCCTGCGCGGTGGGGAAGGCTCCCTTCGCCCCTTCCTCTTCGGTTTCCGGAAAAATTCGCGGTCGCGATCGTGCTGGCCCTGGCGGTTCTGGCCGCCCTCGCGGTCGATCGCTTTCGATCCACCGGATGGTCACCCCGCTGGGCGCTCGTCGGCGGGGGATTCCTGGCCCTGGCCGCGGGCCTGGCGGCGGTTTTTCCGGATAGAGCCGGTCGGCTTGCAATCACGATCATCGGTTCTCCGCCATGGCCGGCAGGCGTTCCGAAGACATCGATTGGTCTTCATGAGATCGCCGGCCGCGAGCTGCCCTCGGCGCTCGCGGAAGCGGGTCTCTTCTGGATCGTCACCGTGATCGCGCTCGATCTCCTGGTCCGCCCGGGACGGCGCGGGCTCGCCGTCGCGCTCATCCTCTTGACGCTCGTCCCGATTGCAGCGAACTGGAGGATCGCCCGCAGCGTCCGGGAAGAGGAAATGCTGTCCCCGGGACCGTTTGCCCGGTCCATCGACCGCCGGGACCCGGCAGAGACGTACCGAACCCTCGGCGAATCTCTCTACGCAGAGGAATCGGAAATCGAGAAACGCCAGATGGCAGCCGACCCGGAAGGGGTCGATGACTCGTGGATCTTCTACCGCC
>DASRPJ010000184.1:0-7720 GCA_035646435.1 Thermoanaerobaculia bacterium
CTCCGAGCTCGTACCGCCGGCCGCACGCGCAGTCCCCCTGCCGGTCGTTGAACCGGAGACTCTCTCCGCAGCGGCAGACGTGTCCGTGGAGCTTCGCCGGGCTCCCGTACACGAGCGCGAAGTCGGGGACGTCCCGTGTCACGAGCGACCCGGCGCCGACCATCGCCGAGCGTCCCACGGTGACCCCGGGGAGGAGCACGACCCCCGCGCCGAGGCTCGCTCCCGCCCGGACGAGGGTCGTGGGATGCGTTTCCCGCCTCCGGCCGCTGCGAGGGCGCGCGTCGTTCGAGAAGGAGACGTCCGGCCCGACGAAAACGTCGTCCTCGAGCACGACGCCGTCGTAAAGGGAGACGCCGCACTTGACCGTGACTCGGTCGCCGATGACCACGTCGTTCTCGACGAAACATCGGTCGCAGATGTTGCAGTCCCGGCCGATCGTGGCCCCTTCGAGGACGTTCACGTACGCCCAGATGCGGGTTCCCTCCCCGACGCGCGGGGTCGCGACGAGGGCGGTCTCGTGGATCAGCGGCATGGAGGCAGTGAAGTTAGCTTAACAGGGGACTGAACTGTTCAGCGCGGGCGGGTTGACGGGGCGTTGAATGCGCCGGATGGCGAAAATAGATCTGTCCCCTTTTTAGAAGTACTCGTGCTTGCGCTCGCGGTAGAAGGCGACGGTGCGCTCGAGGCCTTCGCGCAGCGCGACGTGCGGTTCCCAGCCGGTCAGCCGCCGGATCTTCGCGATGTCGGAGACGAAGTCGCCCGGCTCCTGGGCCTTTCTCTCCGGCGTGAACTCGGTGAACACGATCTCCGTGCCGGGGACGATCTCGCGGAGGATCTCGGCCACCTCGAGAAAGGTCGACGCGCGGTCGTTCCCGACGTTCACGATCTCTCCCACGGCGGCCGGCTCGTTCGCCACGGCGACGAGCGCTTCGACGCAGTCGTCGACGTACAGGAAGTCGCGCAGGATCTTCCCGGTGCCGAAGACCGGTATCGGCCGTCCCTCGAGGGCGAGCCGCACGAACCAGTTCACGACGCCGAAGTGCGAGTGCTTCATCTGCGCGCGCGGCCCGTAGACGTTCGTCAGGCGCAGGGGAACCGTGCGCACGCCGTGGATCCGCGTGTACGTCCGGCAGATCATTTCCGCGGACAGCTGGGAGATCTCGTAGATCCCCCGGGGATCGGCGGCCGTTTCCTCGGAAACGGGGAGGTTGACGGCGGGCCCGTACTGCCCGCGCGTTCCGGACCGCACGACGACCGTGCCGGGATTCGTCTTCCGGCAGGCCTCGAGCACCGCGGCCGTTCCCCGGATGTTGATGTCGATGTCGGGATACGGGTTCGAGAGCGAGAGGACGTGCGAAACCTGCGCGGCGAGGTGGAAGACGACGTCCCTGCCCTCGACGAGCCGGGCCATTGCGGACTCGTCCCGCACGTCGGACAGGTGCACGTCGAGATCCGAGCGGATCTCGGCGACGTTCGCGAAGTTGCCGCCGTACCCCTCGATCATCGCGTCACAGAGGGTGACGCGGGCTCCCTCGCGGAGGAGCCGGTGAGCGAGGTTCGATCCGATGAATCCGAGCCCGCCGGTGACGAGGACGTTCTTGCCGGCGAAGGAGGCCATTCGCGGCGTCACGATAGCATCGGGGTCGGACCGACATCTGCCATGCCGAGAACGTACTCTCCGCCCGCCCCGCCGGTCGAATGACGCATCCCCGCCGCATCCTGATCGTCGTCGGAACGAGGCCGGAGGCGGTGAAGCTCGCCCCCGTCATCCGACGCCTGAAGAGCGAACCCTCGCGTTTCGAGACGGTCGTCTGCGCGACGGCGCAGCACCGGGAGATGCTCGACCAGGTCCTCGACCTCTTCGGGATCCGGCCCGACGTCGACCTCGATCTCATGCGCGCCGATCAGTCGCCCAACGAGCTCGCCTCGCGCGCTTTCGCGGCCCTCGACCGCGTCCTCGTCCTGCACCCGGTGGAATGGCTGCTCGTCCAGGGGGACACGACGACGGCGCTGTCGGCCGCCGTCGCCGCGTTCCACCGGCGCGTGCGGGTGGGCCACGTCGAAGCGGGGCTTCGAACGGGAGACCTCCAGCAGCCGTTCCCGGAGGAGATGAACCGGCGCGTGGTCGACCTCGTTGCCGACGCGTACTTCGTCCCGACGGAGCGGGCGGCGTCCGCGCTCCGCGCGGAAAACGTCGCCGAGTCGCGGATCCATCGGACCGGCAACACGGTCGTGGATGCGCTCCTCCAGATCGCGGAGCTGCAGGGCGACGTCCTCGAGGAGCGCCTCGTGCTCGTGACCGCGCACCGTCGAGAGAGCTTCGGGGCTCCCCTGGAATCGATCGTCGCCGCCGTCGGGCGGCTCGCCCGCGCGTTCCCGCAGTTCCGTTTCGTGCACGTCGCCCACCCGAACCCGAACGTCCGGGCCGCTCTGGCCGGGTATCGCGGCCTCGCGAACGTCGAGCTCGTCGAGCCGCTCGACTACCGCTCGCTCGTCTCCCTCATGCGGAGGAGCCGTCTCATCCTGACCGACTCCGGCGGAATCCAGGAGGAGGCGCCGACCTTCGGCAAGCCGGTTCTCGTCCTCCGTCGGAAAACGGAGCGGCCGGAGGGCATCGACGCCGGGCTCGCGCGACTGGTCGGAACCGACGAGGAGCGGATCGTGGAAGAAGCCGAGCGCGTGTTGGAGGGGCGATCGGATCTTGCCCGCGGCGCGCGGGCGGCGAACCCGTACGGAGACGGCCGCGCGTCGGAGCGCATCGCGGCGGCGCTCGACGGTGCCCCCTATGAACCGTTCGAGCCGCTCCCGACCGGCGCCGCCCTTGTTCAGCCGCGCTCGCGCTAGCGTCCGGCGCGTCGCTCGCGGGCTCCTTCCGGAGCCGCTGCGCCGGCGCTACCACGGGTACGCGCTCCAGCGGGATTTCGGTATCGATCGCAAGAGCGGCGTGAGAACCCGGTTCCCTCTCGACCGATCTCTCTCCCGCGGCGTCAATCTGGTCGGCTGGTTCGGGTCTCCCACCGGGATCGGCCAGTCCGCCCGGGCCCTCGCGCGGGCGGCGGAAAGCGCCGGGCTGCCGGTGTCCCGGATCGAGGCGGGCCACCTAGACGCCGGGGGAGCCGCGCCGGCGCCTCACGCGGTGAACCTCTTTCACGTCAACGCCGACGGCGCCGCATCGATCGTCCAGCTCTGCGGGCCTTCCGTTCACCGGGGGCACTCCAACGTGGGGTACTGGTACTGGGAGACGGAGGACTTCCCGCGGCGCTGGCGCGACCGCTTCGCCTACTTCGACGAGATCTGGGTGGCGTCCGAGTTCTGTCGCGCGTCGATCGCCCGGGAGTCGGCGATCCCCGTCGTCGTCGTCGCGCCGCCGGTGATCCTCGAGATCCCTCCGCACGCCGTTTTCGCCTCCCCGCCGGAAGCGGGAGAATCCTTCCGATTCCTGACGGTCTGCGACGCCGACAGCGTCCCCGAGCGGAAGAACCCCCTCGGCGCGGTGCGCGCTTTCTCCCGGGCTTTCTCCGGGGACGGTTCGGTTTCCCTCACGGTCCGGGTCGCGAATGCCGGAAACGCTTCCGGTCTGCTCCTCGAGCTCCAAGCCGCGGCGCGCGGCGCGCGCGTGGACATCGATACGCGGCCGCTCGACCGCGGCGGCATCGAGCGGCTCCTCGCGGGTTGCGACGCCTACGTGTCCCTCCACCGGTCCGAAGGCTTCGGTCTCCCGATCGCGGAGGCGATGGCGCTCGGCAAGCCGGTCGTGGCGACCGCCTATTCGGGCCCGAGAGACTTTCTCGACGAGACCACCGGGTATCCGATCCGCTGGAAGCCCGTCGTGCAGAAGGCCGCCCTGCCCCCCTACCCGGCCGGGACCCGCTGGGCGGAGCCGGACGAGGAGCACGCGGCCGACTCGCTCTCCCGGATCGTGGCCGACCGCGCGGAGGCGTCGCGGCGCGGGGAGGCGGGCAGGAAGAGGATCGAGTCCATTTACGGCCTGGCGGCCGCGGGGCGTCGCGTCGCCGACCGCGTCGACGGTCTCCTCGCCCGACTGGCGCGGAAGCCGTGAAACCGGAGTGGGAGAAGGGCCTCCGGGGGCGTCTCTACGCGCTCGGTCGCCGGGTCCTGCCGCTCTCGTGGCGCCGCGCGGTGCGGCGGAGGTTCGCGCCGGAGAAGCTGCTCGGTCTCGAGAAGCCGCCCGTGGACGTCCCGCGGTTCGAGTACGACCCGGCGGAGGCGAAGCCCGGCCGCCCCGACGTCGTCGTCCTCCCCGTCATCGCGTGGTCCTATCGCCGCCAGCGACCGCAGCAGCTCTCCGCCGCTCTCGCGAGGCGCGGAAGGCGGGTGTTCTACGGCTCGCTCGAAGGAGAGGGGGAACCCGCCGAGCCCGTCGGCGTGGCGCCGGGCGTCATGCTCCTCTCGATCGCGGGGGTGCGCCGGGAAGACCCCGCGGACCGGAAGCTCGAGGCCGTCGCGCTCGACCGCGCTCTCGACTCGCTCGCAAAAGCGCGCGACCGGTTCGGACTCCACGAAGTCGCCGTCCTCGTTCAAAGTCCTTTCTGGGCGCCGCTCGCGGCGCGCCTCGCGGACCGCTTCGGCTGGAAGGTCGCTTACGACTGCCTGGACGAGCACGCGGGGTTTGCCGCCAACCGGCCCGGAGCTCTCGGGGAGGCGGAGCGAGAGGTCGTCCGAGCCGCCGACCTCGTGCTCGCGACGTCCGAGCCGCTCCTCGAGCGGCTCCGCATCGCGAGGCCCGACGCGTTCCTCCTGCCCAATGCCGCGGACGTCGACGCGTTCGGGGCGATTCCCGACCCGTCGCCCGACCTCGGCCGCCTCGTCGTCGGGTACGCGGGCGCCGTCGACGACTGGTTCGATTTCGACCTCGTCGCCGCCGCCGCCCGGCTGCGCCCGAGCTGGAAGTTCGAGATCGCCGGAGGGTTGGAGGGCCGCCGCCCGTCGCCGGCCCGGTTCCCCGAGAACGTCGTCTTCACCGGGGAGCATCCGTACTCGGACATGCCCGGGATCCGCGCGCGCTTCGACGCCGAGGTCATCCCTTTCCGGCTGTCGGCGCTGACGCACGCGACCGACCCGGTCAAGCTCTACGAGGCCCTCGCCGCCGGGCGGGGCGTCGTCGCGACCCCGATGCGCGCGCTCGCGTCGTTCGAGAAGCGTGGCCTCGTCCACTTCGCCTCGACTCCGGAAGAGCTCGTCCGCCAGCTCGCGGGCGCGGCCGCCGCGGGGCCGGCGGAGGTCGGGCGGCGGCGCGCCTTCGCCCGTGACAACACGTGGGACGTCCGCGCGGCGGAGCTGTCGTGGCGTCTCCGCGAGCTGTGGCCGCTCGTTTCGATCCTCGTCGTCACGCACGGCGGGCTCGCCTGGACCCGGCTGTGCCTGGAGTCGATCGACCGCCGGACCGACTGGCCGCGTTTCGAGGTCGTCGTCGCCGACAACGCTTCGACCGACGGCACGCGCGAATGGCTCGGAGAGGAGGAGCGCCGCGGCGCGCTCCGCGCGGTGATGTTGCCGGAGAACCGCGGCTTCGCTTCGGGGGTCAACGCGGCGGCGGGGACCGCGGGCGGGTCCTTTCTCTGCCTCCTGAACAACGACACGATCGTGACACGCGGCTGGCTTTCGTCCCTCGTCCGGCACCTCGAACGGGACGCTTCTCTCGGAATGGTCGGGCCTTCGACGAACGAGATCGCGAACGAGGCGAGGGTCGAGGTCGGATATCGCGAGATCCGCCACCTCGAGGCGTGGGCAAGGGCGTACACGCACGGCAACGCCGGCCGCGCGGAGGAGATCCCCATGCTCGCGATGTTCTGCGCCCTTCTGCCGCGCGACGTGTTCGACCGCGTCGGCCCGCTCGACGAACGATTCGAGATCGGGATGTTCGAGGACGACGACTACGCGATGCGGCTGTCCGTGGCCGGACTCCGGCTCGCCGTCGCCCGCGACTCCTTCGTCCACCACGCGGGGCGCGCGACCTTCCGGCAGCTGGGCGAGGAGGAGTACCTCCGAATCCACGCGGAGAACCGGCGCCGCTTCGAAGAGAAGTGGAGCGCGCAGCCGCGGGTCGCCTCCGCGTCGTCCTTCGGCGCGATCGCGAGCAAAGCCGACCTGCGCGGGGCCGTCTTCGTCTTTCCGCCGACGATCGGCTGGAACGTGACGCTCGTTCAGCGGCCGCACCACCTCGCCCGCGCCCTGGCGAGGCTGGGCTTCCCGGTGATCTTCGAGGAGGAGTCGGACGCGCATCCGTCGGGGGAGGGCGAGCTCTCCGCGCGGGGGGAGAACCTCTGGACCTGCCGGGGCACGACCCCCGCCGACGTGCCGAACCGCGTGATCTGGTCGTTCGCGTACAACGTGCCCGACGACGAGCGTCTCGCGGGCGCGCGCCTCGTCTACGACCTGATCGATCACCCGGACGTCTTTCCCCATCCGGCGCGCACGCTCCGCCGCAACCACGCGCGCGCGATGGAACGGGCCGACGCGGTGTTCGCGGTCTCCCATCCGCTCCTCGAGGAAGCGCGCCGGCGCCGCGCCGACTGCGTCTATCTCCCGAACGGCGTCGAGTTCGCCCGGTTCTCCGCGGCGCCCGACCCGGCGGCGATCCCGGCGGAGATCGCGCGGTCGCGCGCGCGCGGCCGGCCGGCGGCCGGTTACGTGGGAGCCCTCGCGCGTTGGGTGGACTCGGACCTCCTCGCCGCGCTCGCGCAGCTCCGCCCGGACTGGGATTTCTTCCTCGTCGGCGAGGCCCTGGACGACTCCTTCGATCGCCTCGAGACGGCGCGCCCGACGAACGTCCACCTGCTCGGCCAGCGGCCGTACGGATCGATCCCTTCCATCCTTTCGGCCTTCGACGCGGGGCTGATTCCCTTCCGCCTCGGGCCGGCCGGCGCGAGCGCGTCGCCGATCAAGCTCTACGAGTACCTCGCGGCCGGGCTGCCCGTGATCTCGACGCCGATTCCCGAGTGCGAGCTGGTCGCCGAAGTCGACGTCGCCTCGACCGCGGCCGGGTTCTCCGACCTCCTCGACCGCGCTCGCGTCTCGCGCCGCTCGGACGAGTTCCGCGAGCGCGCTCGCGAGCGGGCGAGGCAGAACGACTGGCTGGAACGAGCCCGGGTCGCGCTCGAGCGGCTCGGGGTGCCCGGAGCGGTCGGTTAAAATTGCTCGAGTGAGCACGCCGGAATTCCTCGCCCGTCCCGGGGTGCCGTTCTACGACTCGGCCGAGCGCCGCTCCCGGTCGCTCGCGGAGGCGCGAGCCCTGTGGCAATACCGCGGGCTCGTGCACGAGCTCGTCGTGCGGGACATCAAAGTCCGCTACAAGCGGTCCGTCCTCGGAATCGCCTGGACGATGCTCGCGCCGCTCCTGAACATGGTCGCGCTCACGCTCGTCTTCTCGTCGATCCTGAAGCAGCAGATCACCAACTATCCCGTCTTCTTCATGTCGGGAGCGATCTTCTGGGCGTTTTTCGCGCAGACCACGACGTCGGCCGCCTCCCAGACCCAGGAGTCGAACGAGCTCGCCAAGCGCATCTACGTCCCACGCTCCGTGTTCGTGGCCGCGGCAGTCGGGGTCGGGCTCGTCAATCTCGTCCTTTCGATCGTTCCCCTGGTCCTCATCCTGCTCGTGACCGGATTCCCGATCCATGCGACGTGGTCTTTCCTGCCGGTGGCCGTTCTCATCGAGGCGCTCTTCGCGGCCGGAGTCGGTTTCTTTCTCTTCACCCTG
>DASRPJ010000185.1:0-3384 GCA_035646435.1 Thermoanaerobaculia bacterium
CGAACCTCGGGCTCCTCGACGGCATCCTCGTATCCGCGTATGGAGCGGACGTGCCGATCAACCAGGTCGCCAACCTCTCCGTCCCCGAGCCGACGCTCATCGTGGCCGCGCCGTGGGACCCCAAGATGGCCGCCGAGATCGAACGCGCGATCCGCAAGTCGGACCTGGGCCTGAATCCCCAGTCAGACGGGAAGGTCGTGCGGATCCCGACCCCTTCGCTGACGGAGGAGCGCCGCAAGGAGCTCGCGAAGAAGGCGCACCACATGGCGGAGGAGGCGCGGATCGAGGTCCGTCGTTTCCGGCACGAAGGCAACGACCGGCTCAAAAAGATGTTCCGGGAAAAGGAGATCTCCGAGGACGACGAGCGCCGCGGCCTCGACGAGACGCAGAAGCTCACGGACCGGAAGATCGCCGAGATCGACGAGGTCCTGAAGGCGAAGGAGAAGGAGATCCTCGCGGTTTGACGTTCCCGTGTCATTCCGAGGAGCGAAGCGACGAGGAATCTGGTCTCCCGCCCACAGGCAGGGCGAAGGGCTCGGAGTGACCCCGTGGCAGGAGCCTGAGTCTTGAGAAACCTCCTCATCGTCCCGGCCGCCGGAATGGGACGACGGCTCGGGCGCAGCGAACCCAAGGCGCTCGCGCCCCTCGCCGGCCGGCCGATGATCGACTGGACTCTCGACGCGCTCCGCGGGGTTTCCTTCGCCCGCGGCGTCGTGGCGGTCCCCCCCGCGCGCGAGTCGGAATTCGAGGCGGTCGTCGGCGGGCGCGCGGAAGTCATCGCGGGCGGCGAGACCCGGGCTTCTTCCGTGCGGCTCGCTCTTCGCCACCTCGACCCCGACGAGCGCGACCTCGTCTGCATCCACGACGCGGCCCGGCCGCTCGTGAGCGCCGAGGAAACGAGGGCCGTGCTCGACGCCGCCGCCCGCGAGGGGGCGGCCATCGCCGCGACGCCGATCCCCGACACCGTCAAACGCGTCGAGGCCGGTTACGTCGTGGAGACGGCGGACCGCCGCTCGCTCGTCGCCGCCGGGACACCGCAGGTCTTCCGGGCGGACCTGCTCCGCAGGGCAGTCGCGTCGGCGGACGAGGCGACCGACGAGGCTGCTCTTCTCGAGAGGCTCGGAATCCCCGTGGCGATCGTCGCGGTGTCTCGCTTCGGCTTCAAGATCACGACGCCGGAGGACCTCGAGGTGGCCGAGGCCCTCCTCGCGAGGCGCGAGGGGGGGCGACCGTGAGGATCGGGGTCGGCTTCGACGCGCATCCGTTCCTCGCCGGACGGCCTCTGCGGCTGGGGGGCGCCGAGATCCCGCACCCCGCCGGCCTTTCCGGGCACTCCGACGGAGACGTGCTCCTCCATGCGGTCGCCGACGCCATCCTCGGTGCCGCCGGCCTCGGCTCGCTCGGCGAGTACTTTCCCGACGACTCGGAGGCGTGGCGCGGCGCCGACAGCTCCCTCCTCCTCGATCGCGCCGCTTCGGCGGCGGCGACGGCGGGTTATCGCGTCGGCAACGTGGACGCCGTCGTCGTCGCGGAGTCGCCGCGCGTCGCGCCTCACGCCCTGCGAATCCGGGCTCGCCTCGCGGAGATCCTCGGAACCGAACCGGCGCGCGTGAGCGTCCGCGGCACGAGCTCGAACGGTCTCGGTTTCCCCGGGCGCGGCGAGGGAATCGCGGCGATCGCCGTCGTCCTCCTCGAGGAAACGGGAGTGGGGTCTGATCCCGCAGGGGTCAGATCCCTCCCCGGAACCGCGTGATTCTCTCGCGACTCCACCCGATCGAAGAGGCGGTGCGCTCGCGGCCGCGGGAGATCGAGTGGGTGCTCATCGACGCCGGCCGGCGGGACCGCCGCATCGGAGAGCTGACCCGTCTCTGCCGGCAGAGCGGCGTGCCGGTTCGGATGGGGGACCGCGCCGGGCTCGACCGGGTGGCGCGCGACCACCAGGGCGCCGTGGCCCGCATCGCGGTTCGGGGGTACGTCCCGGAAGAGGACGCGTCCGCCGGCGAGCGCGGTCGCCGCCTCGTGCTGGTCCTCGACGGCGTCGAGGACCCCCAGAACTTCGGCGCGGTCGTCCGCGTCGCGGAAGGCGTCGGGGCCACGGTCGTCGTCCCCGAGCGGGGGGCTGCACCCCTGTCCGATGCGGTCGCGCGCAGCTCCGCGGGGGCCGTCGAGCGGGTCCCGATCGCCCGGACCAAGAACGTCCGGCGGTTCCTCGACCGGATCAAGGAGGAGGGCTTCCGCGTCGTGGGCCTCGACGCCTCCGGGACCGACCTCTATCGGCTCGATCTCACGGGCGATCTGGCGATCGTGCTCGGCGGGGAGGGTCGCGGGATGCGCCGCCTCGTTCGGGAGGGCTGCGACCACGTCGCCCGGCTCCCCATGAAGGGCGCGGTGGCTTCCTTGAACGTCGCCGCGGCGGCCGCCGCGGCCGCCTACGAAGCCGTCCGGCAGCGGGATTTTTCGGCCCCCGACGTGGATTGAACGGTCTGGATGGGGTCTGATCCCCGAAGGGGGTCAGATCCCTCCTCCCAAGGCGAAACGCTCCTGGGCTGCTTTTAGCTGATTCTTTTGGTCTTGCTTGACTTTCGGGCGGATGTTAGGATTCGCGGTTCGCAGTGTCGGGTCGGGATGGGTCTGCTCTTTGAAGGCCGGCCAGGGACCGGAGGATCTCGTCGGTCTTTCGGAGGACGTCGCCGCCGGCGTAGCTCAACGGTAGAGCATCCGATTTGTAATCGGAAGGTTGCGGGTTCAAATCCCATCGCCGGCTCCAGGTTGCGGTTCGGGGAAGTCGAGGAGGGCGCGGGTCGGTTTTCAATTCCTTTTGAACTCGGGCAGGTGGCCGAGTGGTTAATGGCAGCAGACTGTAAATCTGCCGCGCTTCGCGCTACGGAGGTTCGAATCCTTCCCTGCCCACCAATAACGGGACGCAGAACACGAAAACCGGGAACACGAGAGGCGGGAGTAACTCAGGGGTAGAGTCACAGCCTTCCAAGCTGTTGGTCGCGGGTTCGAATCCCGTCTCCCGCTCCATTCACGCGGGAGAAATTGGCGCCGCGCCCACGTAGCTCAGTCGGTAGAGCACGTCCTTGGTAAGGACGAGGTCACCAGTTCAACCCTGGTCGTGGGCTCCATAAGCGTAAGACGTAAGACGTAAGACGAGGAGGACCGGAGAGAGCAGAGACGAATCGAGGTGGACGGGCTTCGACTCCCTTTCCCGCCTCACGTCTCACGTCTCACGAGGAAAAGATGGGCAAAGAAAAGTTCGACCGTAGCAAGCCTCACGTGAACATCGGGACGATTGGTCACGTGGACCACGGCAAGACGACGTTGACGGCGGCGATCACGCTGGTGTTGTCCAAGCGTGGGTTGGCGACGGCGAAGGCGTAC
>DASRPJ010000186.1:0-6753 GCA_035646435.1 Thermoanaerobaculia bacterium
ATCTCCGGTAGGTCGTCCCGGTTGAACGACGCGAGAACGGTCTGCACGTTCAGCACGAGACCCGCCTCGCGCCTCTTCAGCGCGGCAAGGCGGCGATAGGTCTCCTCGATCCGGGGAAAGTTTCCGGGCGCGCCGCGGATCCGGTCGTGGCGTTCGCCCAGGTGGTCGAGCGAAAGGCCCACGGTGAAGGTCTGCCGCTCGTCGCGGCGAGATTCGAGCACGCGCGCGACGATCGACTCGACCTGCTCGGGCACGAGCGAGTTCGTCGGCATCGTGACGTTCGACGCTTCGTGCCGCCGATAGAGGAGGCTTGTCACCTCCGGCAGGTCGCGGTTCAGGGTCGGCTCACCGCCCGTCAGGACGACGCTGTAGAGCGAGGGCAGGTCGGCGAGGGCGCGGTCGTAGTCGGAGAGGGACATCTCGAGGTGCCGGTTGACGTTCAGGTGATCCCAGTAAAAGCACGTGACGCACCTCGAGTTGCAGAGGTTGGTCATCCCGAGAATCAGGTAACGCGGGAGCGTCCTTCGGCCCCGGACCCACTGCGCCGCGAGCGAGAGCTCGTTCACCGCGCCCCCGCGGTCAGGAGACCCTGCGCGATGCCTGCGAGAAGCCCGCCGAAATAGGTCAGGTGATGGAGGGCGAACGCGAACGGCACCGCGGGGAAAAGCGCCGGGTCGTCCCGCCAGATAGGGAAGGAAAGGACCCAGGTCGTGCCGGCGTAGGCCAGCCCGACGGGAAGGAGGAAAGGAAGCCCGAAGAGCGCCGTTCCGGCGGTGGCCGCGAAGCCGGCCGTGAGAAACGCGGTGACCCGCCCCCTCGAATGGAGCCCCGGACGCTCGACCAGCATCCGGCCCGTCTTCACGCGATAGCGCCAGCGCTGCGCAAGATACCCGCCCGGAAACGGCCTGCGGCGGTGACGCACGCGGACGTCCGGGTCCAGGTGGACCGCGAAGCCGCGGTCGAGAGCCCGGCGGACGAAGTCCGTGTCCTCCCCGACGTATCCGAGGCTCTCGTCGAACCCGCCGAGCGCCTCGAAGGCGTTCCTTGTCGCGAACAGGTTGCAGAGCGCGACGTCGTGCGCCGAAACGACAGGACCGCCCGGCGGCCGGCGCTCGTGTGCGGGAATCCCGCTTCCGATCCAGGGGGTCGCGAGCAGAAGGTCGGACAGCCGCTCGCCGTACGATGCTCCCCTGAGACCGAGGTCCGGTCCGCCGGCCACGTCCGCGCGTTCGAGCGACCTCGCGCCGGACCGGAGCCAATCCGGCTCGGCTTCGGCATCGTCGTCGATGAACGCGAAAACGGTCCCGCGCGCCCGCAGGGCCGCGGCATTCCGTCGGGCCGCTGGGTTGCGCGGCACGACCGTGACCCACTCGCAGGGAAAGGAGAATGTCCGCGGGGAGTCCGAAGGCGCCGCCGACGCGATCACGGCCTCAAAGGGCGGGGCGCCCTCCTGCCGCTCGAGAGACTCGAGGCAAGCGGAAAGAGAGCCCTCCACCCGATCCGAAGCGATGAGCACCGAGATCAGTGGGGCGGGAGCCATGGACGCGTCCATCTTAGTCCCCCGGCTTCCGCCTCCCGTCCGTCTTCAGGCCCGTATAATCCCGCTTCCTCGCGATGGTTCAGCTCACCCCAGAACAACGCATCAACCTCTATCGGTTCATGAGGCGGAACCGGTCTCTCGAGGAGCGCCTCGTCCACCTGTACCGCCAGGGGAAAATCGTCGGCGGTCTGTACCGCTCGCTCGGCCAGGAGGCGACTTCGGTGGGAAGCGCCTCGGCCCTCGAGAAAGGGGACGTGCTCGGCCCCCTCATCCGGAACCTGGGCTCGGTTCTCGTCATGGGTTACTCCGCCCGCGAAGTCTTGACCCAGCACCTCGCGCGTGCGTCGTCCCCGACGGGCGGACGGGAGGGCAACCTCCACTTCGGCCGGCCGGAGCGCGGAGTCGTCTCGTCCATCTCGATGCTTGGCGCCCTCGTCCCGGTCATGGCCGGCATCGCGCTCGCGGCCCGGATGCAGCGGCTGCGCACCGTGGCGATGACCTACATCGGCGACGGCGCGACGTCCACGGGCGCGTTTCACGAGGGGCTCAATTTCGCCGCCGTTCAGAAGCTGCCGCTCGTCGTGATCGCCGAGAACAACGGCTGGGCGTACTCGACCCCCTTTCGAAAGCAGACCGCCGCGAAGTGTCTCGCGGACCGCGCCGCGGCCTACGGCATCCCCGGCGAGACCGTGGACGGCAACGACGTCGTCGCCGTGTTCGAAGCCGCGCGAGCCGCAGTCGATCGAGCGAGGGCCGGCGGCGGCCCGACGCTCGTGGAGGCGAAGACCTATCGGATGAAGGGGCACGCCGAGCACGACGGTCAGAGCTACGTGCCGAGAGAGGAGCTGGAGGAGTGGCGCAGGCGCGATCCGATCGAGCGCTACGCCGAGCGCCTCATCGCGGCGGGGGACGCCACGGCTTCCGCTCTCGACGCGATCGACCGGGCGATCGCCGAAGAGCTCGACCGCGATGTCGCCGACGCCGAGGCCTCCCCTTCTCCGGCGCCGCAGCACGCTCTCGACGGCGTTTACGCCTCGGGCGAATCGGCGGCCGAGCCGGCGTTCCTCCGGAGACTCGTTTGAGCGTCGCCGCTCCCGGCGGACCGGCGGCGGCCGCGCCTCCCCGCGTGGAGACCTTCTACGTCGACGCCATCCGCGAGGCGCTTTCGGAGGAAATGGCGCGCGACGACCGCGTTTTCCTCCTGGGAGAGGACATCGGCGTCTACGGCGGCGCCTTCAAGGTCACCGACGGTCTGATCGAGCGGTTCGGAGAGGAGCGGGTCCTCGACACCCCGATCTCGGAGACCGCGATCGTCGGCGCGGCGGTCGGCGCGGCGATGGCGGGCCTGCGTCCCGTCGCCGAGATGCAGTTCGCCGACTTCATTTCCTGCGCGTTCGACATGATCACGAACTTCGCCGCGAAGTCGCGCTACCGGACGGGCTGCGCCGTTCCGCTCGTCGTCCGGGGGCCCGCCGGGGGCGGCGTCCACGGCGGCCCCTTCCACTCCCAGAACCCGGAGGCGTATTTCGCGCACACGCCGGGTTTGAAGATCGTTCAGCCGTCGACCGCGCACGACGCCAAGGGACTGCTCAAAGCCGCCATCCGCGACGACGATCCCGTTCTCTACTTCGAGCACAAGTTCCTGTACCGGCGCGTCAAGGAAGTCCTGCCCGCGGAGGACTACGTCGTGCCGATCGGGCGGGCGGCGGTGCGCCGCGAGGGGCGGGACGTTTCGGTCCTCACGTACGGCGCGATGGTCTGGACGGCGCTCGAAGCCGCCCGCACGCTCGAGGCCGAAGGGATCGACGCCGAGGTCGTCGACCTGCGGACTCTCTTTCCCCTGGACGAGGAGACCATCCTCCAGTCGGTCGCGCGGACGAGCCGCGCCGTCGTTCTGCACGAGGCCACTCGGACCGGCGGCATCGGCGCCGAGGTCGCGGCCGTCATCGCGGAGCGGTGCTTCGAATGCCTCGACGCGCCCGTCGTACGGGTGACCGCGCCGGACACGCCCGTCCCGTTCGCGCCCGCCCTCGAGGAAGCGTTCCTCCCGAACGCCGAGAAGCTCTGCCGCGCGGTCAGGGTGCTCGTCGGCTTCTAGGCGCGTCGTCCTGAGGGCCGAAGGCCCGAAGGACCCCCTGCGCTTCAGGGGGGATCCCCCGCTACGCTCGGGGCGAGGACCCCAGCCGGATGACCGCCCGTCGCAGCCGCTCGTGTTCCTGCGAGAGCCGCAGATACGGGATCTCCTCCGCGCCGCTCTTCGCCCGCACGATGCGCGCGGCGGCCTCTTTCTCCGCTGCGCTCCACCGGCCGAGGTCGGGAACGAGCGCGAGGACGAGGGCGAGGTCTTCGAAGGTCTCCCGCGCGACGGCGTCCCCCGCCTTCGGGCGAATCCCGAGCGCGCGGGCCACGCGGCGAGCCGCGTCCCGGCGCGCGCGGAGCGGATCGCCGCCGAAACGCTGACGCATCCTTCGCTGCACGGCGAGGCCGATGCGCCGGACGTGAAAGCGGTCCCAGTCCCCGGCGCGCGCGGGATCGACGTCGTACAGGAGGCTTCCCCTGACGAGGCGGCGCAGGACCTCGGGCGTGGAGCGGTGCCGCGAGTCGGCGGCGATCGCCCGCTCCTCTCTCTCGAGAAGGCGCGCGACTCCCCGGTCCGTGGGGCGGAAGCCGAGCTTGCGGTAGAACCAGAACGCGCCGGACGCGATCCCTTCTTCGTTGTCGAGACCGATCTGATACGGATCGATCGAGAAAGAAGTCACGCCGAGGACCTGTCGGACCAGGTGGAGGAACTTCGAGAAGATCCACGCCGACTCCCCCTCCCGGAACGTGTAGTACATGTTGAACCCGACCTCGATACGGTCGAAGAACGGGAGCCCCTCGAAGTAGCCGATGGGCACCCCGTTCTTCAGGACGAAAGCGGCGAACCCCGCTCGAAGCGGAAGGCGGCGGCCCCTCTCGAGGCCGACGAGAAAGATCTCGACGCCCCGCCCGACTTTCGCGGACCGGACGGACGCGGGATTCCCGTACGTGAAGTTGTAGTACTCCCGGTAGCGGAGCGCCGTCGACTCCCGGGCGAGCTCCAGGAACGCCGCGCCTTCCGCGCGCGGCAGCCGGCGGACGGGAAGCGCGGGCGACGCGAGCTCGCGGGCGAGCGACACGTCGCGCCGCGAGAGGAACGGCTCCGGATGGAAAAACGTCTCCGACGGGCGGATTTTTCCGCGGAGCCGCGTGCGGTTGACCCGCCCGTACCCGACGTCCCAGACGATCGGGACGACGAGCGCCTCGAAGCGCTCGGCGCGCTCGTCCCGGTTTCCGGGGAGCCGTTCCAGCGCGGCGAGGAGCCAGTGCAGATCCCGGCGCGGATCGGGCTCAACCGCCCGGAGCCACTCGAGGTACGGCACGTTGGCGTCCTCGAGCGCCTCCTCCTCGAGCAGCGGGAGGAAGCGCGGGAAAAGTGCGCGAAGCCGGTCGGCTCCCGCGTAGTCCTCCCAGTCGAGGCGGACGGTACGCGGAAACCGTCGGGCGAGCCAGCGAACGACGTCGTAGGAGTACGTCGTCGTGATCTTCGATCCCGCGATCCCCGACACCTCGGGGTCGTCGAACGCGGAGAGGTCCGCGCCCTTCCGAGCGAGGCGCGCGACGCGCGCCGGGAAGGTGGAGAGGAGGCGCTCCGTCTCCGCGAGCACGCGCCGGTCGTGCGGGTACGCCCGGAGAAAGAGGAGCGCTTCGTGCAGCCGGACGAGCTCCCGCGCGTCGGCCGCGACGCGGCCGCCGACCGACCGCAGGAGCCGCGCCGTCTCCCCGCCGTCGGGCCGGCGCGTCTTCGCCTCCTCGAGCCGGGAGAGCAGCGCTCCCATCGGCTGCGACCTCTTCAAGGACCCTCCGAGAGGACCGCCTCGACCGCCGAGAGGCTCGCTTCGATCTCCACGGGGCGGTTCGCGCGGCTCGGGGCGGGCGACGTTTCCTGGTGGTAGCGCAGGAGGAGGCCGGGGTCCTTCAGGATGTGGCCCGTGAGGATCGCCACCACGCGCGCTCCCCGCTCGATCACGCCCTCCGCGACGAGCTTCCTCGCGCCCGCGACGCTCGCCGCGCTCGCCGGCTCGCACCCCGCGCCCGAGGCGTCGACGACCGCCTTCGCCTCCAGGATCTCCTCGTCGGTCACGTCGGTGACGACGCCGTTCGTCGCGCGGATCGCCTCCACCGCCCGGTCGTGCGAGGCGGGATCGCCGATCCGGATCGCCGTCGCCGCCGTCTCCGCCTGGACGCGGTGGCGGCGCGCGAATCCTTCACGGAAGGCGCGCGCGAAGGGGTTCGCGCCCTCGGCCTGGACGGCCGCGAGTCGGGGGAGGCGCGAAATGAGGCCGGCCTCGAGCGCCTCGACGAGGGCTTTCCCGAAAGCGGACGTGTTGCCGAGGTTGCCGGCGGGAAGCACGACCCAGTCCGGAGGGTCCCACCCGAGCTGCTCGAGCGCTTCGAAGAGGATCGTCTTCTGTCCCTCGAGCCGGAAGGGGTTCACCGAGTTCAGCAGGTACACGTTCAGCTTTTCGCTCGCTTCGAGGGCGAGCGAAAAACAGGCGTCGAAGTCGCCCCGGACGACGAGCGTCCTCGCGCCATAGGCGAGCGTCTGCGCGAGCTTGCCCGCCGCGACCTGTCCGCTCGGCACGAAAACGAGCGCGGGAATCGCGGCGAGCGCGCCGTACGACGCGAGCGACGCGGACGTGTTGCCGGTCGAGGCGCAGGCGATCGCCCGGGCTTCCAACCTCCTCGCCTGCGTCACCCCGACCGTCATGCCGCGGTCCTTGAAGGAGCCGGTCGGGTTGTGTCCCTCGTGCTTGAGCGAGAGTTCCTCGAGACCGACCCACCGGGACACCGAGGCTCTCACGAGCAGCGGGGTGTTCCCCTCCGGGTGCGTGACGGCGTCGCTGGCGCCGGGGAGCACGAGCTCGCGGAACCTCCACACTCCGGAGGCGTCGAGGCGCCCGACGCCCCCGCGCCGCGACGCGAAGAGATCGCGGAGCTCCGCTCCCGACGCGTCGGGCGCCCGGTGCCGGACTTCGAGCAGGGCCGCGCACCGCGGGCACCGGGTCTTGGCAAGGGAGAGCGGGAGCTCTTCGCGGCACCGCGGACAGAACTGCCAGCTGGAGCGGCCGACGGACAAGTGCGTCAGCCCTCGCCGACGACGCGGGCGCCGACCGCGTCGATCGGCCCCACCC
>DASRPJ010000187.1:0-5695 GCA_035646435.1 Thermoanaerobaculia bacterium
TCGAGACCGGGTTCCCGCTCACCGGCGACCGCGTCTTCGCGGACTTCATCATCCGGCACCTGCCGTCGGGCCTTTCGGGGCTCGTCGTCGCGGCTATCTTCGCGGCCGCGATGTCCTCGTCGCTGAACGCGATCGCGTCGACGGCGGTCTCCGACCTGTACCGGCCGGTCGTCCCGGGGAGAGACGACCGCCACTACCTCGTCGTCTCGCGGTGGCTGACGCTCGCGGCCGGCGCGGCGCAGATCGGAGTCGCCCTCGCGATCCGGGGCATGACGCGGTCGGCGCTCGACGCCGCACTCTCGGTCGCGTCGATCCTGAACGGTCCGGTCCTCGGCGTCTTCCTGCTCGGGGCCTTCTCGCGCAGCGCCGGAAAGTCGGCGGCCTTCGCCGGGATGGCGGCGGGCCTGGCCGCCGTCCTCGCCGTCTGGAGGCTGACGCCGGTCGCTTGGACGTGGTACACGCTCGTCGGGAGCGTGACGACGGTCGCGGTCGGCGCGTTGCTCGGCGTTCTCGCGCCCCGGCGGGCGGAGCAGGCCGCATGAGGCGGACCTTCGTTCTCCTTTCGGCCGCCGCGCTCGTGGGGGGAGCGGCTTGCGCGACCTCGGCGCTCCGCGGAACGGCGGGCCTGTCGCTCGACGAAAAGATCGGGCAGCTCTTCGTCTACCCCGCCAACGGACGGTTCTTCAACGAGGCCTCCGCCGAGTACCTCGCCCTCGAGCGCCAGGTCCGCGAGAACCGGGTCGGCGGGATCCTCTGGTTTCTCGCGGACGTCGGAGAGACGTCGCGTCTGACCCGGCGGATGCAGGCGGCGGCGCGGATTCCGCTTCTCGTTTCGGCGGACCTCGAGGCGGGCGTCGGGATGCGGTTCCAGAACACGACCTACTGGCCCTGGCCCATGGCGGTCGGCGCAACGGGCGATCCAACGCTCGCCGAGCGGCAGGGTCGGGTCGTCGCCGCCGAGGCGCGCGCGATCGGTCTCAACCAGATATACGCTCCCGTCGCCGACGTGAACGTGGACCCGGCGAACCCCGTCATCAACGTGCGCAGCTACGGAGAGGACCCGGCGGACGCGGCCCGGTTCGTCGCGGCGTTCGTGCGGGGCGTGCAGGCCGGCGGCGTGCTCGCGACGGTCAAGCACTTCCCGGGCCACGGCGACACGCACACCGACTCGCACCGCTCGCTGCCGATCCTCGCGGCCGACCGCAAACGCCTCGACCGGCAGGAGCTCGTCCCGTTCCGCGCCGCGATCGCGGCTGGCGTCGGCGCCGTGATGACCGCCCACCTCTCGCTGCCCGCGATCGATGCGACCCCCGCGCCGCGCCGCGAGTTCGCGCCCGGGGAGAACCCGTACACGACGGACGCCTCGGAGGTCGCCCGCGACGCGACGGTCCCCGCGTCCATGTCGGCGCCGGCCATCGAGGGAATCCTCCGCCGCGACCTCGGCTTCGACGGGCTCGTGGTGACGGACGCCCTCGACATGGGCGCGATCGTGGACCACTTCGACCCGGGCGAGGCGGCGGTGCGCGCGATCCTCGCCGGCGCGGACCAGGTGCCGAAGTCGGCGGACACCGACGCGGCGATCGCCGGGGTGCGGAAGGCCGTCGAGACCGGAAGGATCTCAGTCGAGCGTCTCGACCGCTCGGTCGCGCGGATCCTCGCGGCCAAGCGCCGTTTCCCGGCCCCGCGGCCCGACCCGGAGGAGCCTTACCGCGTCGTCGACCGCCCGGAGCACCGCGCCCTGGCGGAAGAGATCGCGCGGCGCGCCCTCACCCTCGTGCGCGAGGCGCCGGGGGCGCTGCCGTTCGCCGCGTCCTCGCGCGTCGTTCACGTCGTCGTCAACGACGTCCCGGCGGCGACCGCTGCGGGCGCGGACCTCTCGCGGGAGCTCGCGAAGCGGCTGTCGGTGCCGCCGGAGACCTTCGTGCTCGATCCGAAGTCCCGTCACGAAGACGTCGAGCCCGTGAAGCGGGCGGCGGCCGCGGCCGACGTCGTCCTCGTGTCTCTCTTCGTCCGCGTGCGCACCGGCTCGGGAAGGCTCGTGCTCCCCGAAGTCGTCCGGAGCGCCGTCGCGGACCTCGCGGCCGCCGGCGTGCGGCTCGTCGGCGTCGCCTTCGGAAACCCGTATCTCGCCGCGGACCTGCCGGGCCTCGCGACTTACGTCGCCGCGTACGGCGACCAGGCCGTCCTGCAGGTGGCCGCCGTGCGCGCCCTCTTCGGCGAGGCGGAGATTGGCGGTCGGCTTCCGGTGTCGATCCCGGGCGTCGCGCGGCGCGGGACCGGAATAACGAAGCCGCGGTCTTCGTCTCTCTCTGTCGCGCCGAGGAGGCCGGTGTCAACGGGGACCGCATCCCGGGCTCCGTTCGGAATGGCTCCTCCCGTTGTCATTCCGAGGCCGAACGCCGAGGAATCTGGGCCCAGATCCCTCGCTCCGCTCGGGATGACAGGGAGGCGAAACGCTCGGGATGACAGGCCGGGGGAGGCGGACTTCCGGTGAAGCTCGGCGGCCTCGACTTCCTCGTCCTCGCCGGCTACTTCGCGATGACGCTCGCCGTCGGTCTCTTCTTCGCCCGGCGCGCGAAGCGCTCGATGGTCGACTACTTCCTGTCGAACCGCTCCATGCCGTGGTGGGTCGCGGGGACCGCGATGGTGGCGACCACGTTTTCGGCGGACACGCCGCTCGCGGTCACGGAGATGGTCGCGAAGAACGGCGTCGCGGGGAACTGGCTGTGGTGGTCGATGCTCGCGTCCGGCATGCTCACCGTCTTCTTCTTCGCGAAGCTCTGGCGGCGGGCGGCGGTCGTCACCGACGTCGAGGTCGCGGAGCTGCGCTACTCCGGGCGGCCGGCGGCGTTCCTGCGCGGCTTCCGCGCCGCGTACCTGGGGCTGCTCATCAACATCCTCATCATGGGGTGGGTCAACCTCGGGATGGCGAAGGTGCTCGGCGGGATGCTCGGCGTCTCGAAGTGGGCGGCTCTCGTCATCTGCCTGCTGCTGACGTTCCTGTACACCGTTGCGGCCGGCTACTGGGGGGTCGCGTCGGCGAACGGTTTTCAGTACCTCTTCGAGATGGGTGGCGCGATCGTCCTCGCGTTCGTGTCGGTCGCGGCGGTCGGCGGCATGGACGCGATGAAGGCGAAGATCGGCGCCGCTCACCCGGCGTTCTCGCCTCCGGGGACGCGGTTCGGGTCCGCGGACGCCGTTCTTTCGTTCCTGCCCGCCTGGGGCGACGCCGTCTGGGCGCTCCCCGCGATCACGTTCGCGACGCTGCTCGGCGTCTCGTGGTGGGCGTCGTGGTATCCGGGCGCCGAGCCGGGCGGAGGCGGCTACGTCGCGCAGAACATGCTCGCGTGCCGCGACGAACGGCACAGCCGCGCGGCGGCGCTCTACTTCAACGTCGCGCACTACGCCATGCGGAGCTGGCCGTGGCTCATCACCGCGCTCTGCTCGCTGGCGATCTACGGCGGGTCGCTCCGCAATCCCGCCGGAGAGGAAGACCCCGGCCTGAACTACGTCCAGATGATGGTGGACTTCCTCCCGGTCGGGCTGCGCGGTTTCATGCTGGCGTCCTTCGCGGCCGCCTTCATGTCCACGCAGGCGACGCAGATGAACTGGGGATCGAGCTACCTCGTCAACGACCTGTATCGCCGGTTTCTGAAGAAGGGCGCCTCGGAGCGGCACTACGTCCTCGCGTCGCGGATCGCCACCGCTCTCACGCTCGTTCTCTCCCTCGTCGCGACGACGTTCATGAGCCAGATCAGCAAGGTGTGGGAGTTCCTGCTGACGATCGGGGCGGGCACGGGTCTCGTCTACATTCTCCGGTGGTACTGGTGGCGCGTGAACGCGTGGTCGGAGGTCGCCGCGATGGCCTCGGCGCTCGTCACGTCGCTCGGGCTGCGCTCGCTCGGCTCGAGCTACCCCGTGTTCGACCCGGCGACCCCGAGAGGCTTCGCCATGACGCTCGTCACGACGACGGCGGTGACGACGTCCGTCTGGCTCGCCGCGACGTTCGCGACCGCGCCGGAGCCGCGCGAGAAGCTGGCCGCGTTCTACGCGAAAGTCCGGCCGGCCGGCCCCGGCTGGAAGCGGATCGCGGGCGCCGCCGCCGTCGCGGAACATCGCGGCGAGATACCGCGCAACCTCGCCTTCTGGGCGCTCGGCACCGTGTTCGTCTACTCGATCATGTTCGTCACGGGCGCGCTTCTCTTCGGCGACACCGCCCGCGCGCTCGTCTTCGGAGCGGCTCTCGCCGTTTCGGGCGCGCTTCTCTTTACGGGTCTCGCGCGCGAGAAGACGTGATCGCGAACCTCCTCGCGGCCGCTGTCGCCGCGCTCGCCGCGGTCGCGGCGCCGCCGGCCCCGTCCGGGTTCTCCGCGTCGACGCTCGCCCGCATCGACACCGCGGTCGAAGAGGCCATCGCCGCGCGGGAGCTCCCCGGCGCGGTCGTCCTCGTCGGCCGCCGCGATCGCGTCGTGTTCCGCCGGGCTTACGGCAACCGCGCGCTCCTTCCCGTGCGGGAGGCGATGACCGTGGACACGGTCTTCGACGTGGCGTCGCTCACGAAGCCGGTGGCGACGGCGACGTCGGTAATGATCCTCGTCGAGCGGGGAAAGGTGTCGCTCCTCGACCCCGTGGTCCGACACCTTCCGGAGTTCGCGGCGGGCGGCGGGGACCGCGACAAGGTCACCGTCGAGCACCTCCTCACGCACCGCGCGGGATTCGTACCGGACGATCCCCTCGAGCTCTACACCGGCACACCGGAGGAGATCTTCGCCCGCAAGTACCGCGAGCCACTCGAAGCTCCGCCGGGGACGCGCTTCCGCTATTCCGACGTGGGTCACGAGGTGCTCGGCCAGCTCGTGCGAAAGGTCGCCGGCGTGCCGCTCGACGAGTTTGCCGAGAAGAACGTCTTCGTCCCGCTCGGGATGAAGGACACGCGCTTCCGGCCGCTCCCCGCGGGACGGTTCCTGGGAGAGAGGCTCGACCTGACCGGACCCTCCCGTGCGCCGCTCGCCCGAATCGCGCCGACCGAGAAGCGGGAGGACCGGTGGCTCCGCGGCGAGGTCCACGACCCGCGCGCGTACGCGGTCGGCGGCGTCGCGGGCCACGCCGGCCTCTTCTCGACCGGCGACGACCTCGCGCGCTACTGCCGGATGCTTCTCGCCGGCGGGCGCCTCGGAAAGGCGCGGGTCCTGTCGCCCCTCGGCGTCGACGCGATGACGCGGCCGCGCTTTTTCGGCGACGAGAGCCTGCGCGCCCTCGGGTGGGACGTCGCGAGCGCGTTCTCCCGGAACCGCGGCGACCTCTTCCCGTACGGCTCCTTCGGGCACACCGGCTTCACCGGCACGTCGCTCTGGATGGACCCATCGAGCGGCACGTGGGTCGTGTTCCTGTCGAACCGCCTCCACCCCGATGGCCGGGGCGACGTCACCCGCCTCCGCGGAATCGTTTCCACGCTCGCGGCCGCGGCGCTCGAAGAGGACACGCGCGCCGCGGCGCGCCGTCCTGCCCCGCCCATCCGGCGTGACGTGCTCGCCGGAATCGACGTGCTGGCCGCGGAAGGGTTCCGCGCGATCGCGGGGAAGCGGATCGGCCTCGTGACCCACGCCGCGGGCCGGGCGCGCGACGGCCGGACGACTGTCGAAGTGCTCGCGTCGGAAGAAGCGAAGAAGGCGGGGGTGAAGCTCGCCGCGCTCTT
>DASRPJ010000188.1:0-4556 GCA_035646435.1 Thermoanaerobaculia bacterium
GGCGGATAGCTGACGGCTTTCGGCGTCTCGAGAGAGACACAGATCCCTCGCTCCGCTCGGGATGACAAGCGAGACGGGCCGGACTCTTGCACCATCCGCCGTGAATGCGGAGCGACGTATCGGTCGTCCTGAACGCGTCGTCGGGCAGCGCGGAGGGACGGGACACGGCTGACCGCGTGCGGGAGGCGTTCCGGATCGCCGGCGCGGAGGCGCGGGTCCACTCGGCGGAGAGCGGCGAAGAGCTCGGCGAGCTCGCGAGGCGGGCCGCTTCCGACGGCAGCGCCGCGGTCGTCGCGGGCGGGGGAGACGGCACCGTGAGCTCGGTCGCCGCCGCGGTCGCGGGGAGCGAGAAGGAGCTCGGCGTCCTGCCGCTCGGCACCCTGAACCACTTCGCGAAGGACCTCGGCATTTCGCAGGACCTCGGCGAAGCGGCGCGCACCGTCGTCGAGGGGGAGTCCGCGCTCGTCGACGTCGGCGAAGTGAACGGCCGCGTCTTCCTCAACAACTCCAGCATCGGCCTCTATCCCCGGATCGTGAAGCATCGCGAAGACCAGCAGGAACGGCTCGGCTGGGGCAAGTGGCCGGCGCTCGTGTGGGCGACGATCCACGCGCTCCATCGGCACCGACCCCTCGACGTGATCCTGTCGGTGGACGGTCGGGAGATCCGGCGCCACACGGCGTTCGTCTTCGTCGGGAACAACGCGTACGACATGGAGGGCCTCGACATCGGCACGCGCGCGCGACTCGATGACGGCGTGCTCTCGGTGTATCTGTCGCGCTACGCGCGGCCGTTCGATCTCCTCGTGCTCGCTTTTCGGGCGCTCTTCGGGCGGTTGAGGGGCGCTCCCGGCTTCGAGTCTCTCCGGACGGCGGAGCTCACGATCGAGACGCGCGCGCCGGAGATCCGCGTCGCGACCGACGGCGAGATCTCGATGGTGGAGACGCCGCTTCACTATCGCGTCCGTCCGCGGGCGCTTCGCGTCGTGCGTCCCCGTCCGGCGGAAACGGCGGCGCCATGAGAAAGATCCTCCACCTCTCCGACCTCCACTTCGGGCGGATCGATCCGGCGACCCTCGAACCGCTTCGGCAGTCGGCCGAGCGGCTGCAGCCGCACCTGGTCGTCGTGTCGGGCGACCTCACGCAGCGGGCGCGGGCGTCCCAGTTCCGGGCGGCTCGCGACTACCTTGCGACGCTCCCGAAGCCGCAGCTCGTCGTCCCCGGCAACCACGACGTCCCGCTCTACGACGTCGCTTCCCGGTTTCTCCGGCCTTTGTCCAACTACCGCCGCTACATCACCGAGGACCTCGAGCCCTGGTACAAGGACGAGGAGATCGCGGTCGTGGGCGTCAACACGGCCCGGTCGCTCACTTTCAAAGGGGGGCGCATCAACGAAGGGCAGGTCGCGCGAGTCCGCGAGCGCCTGTGCGACCTCGCCGCGGATGTGACGGGGATCGTCGTGACCCACCATCCGTTCGACCTGCCGGAGGGGAGGTCATCGGCCGACCTCGTCGGGCGCGCGCGGATGGCGATGGAGGCGTTCGTCGCGTGCGGCGCCGACCTGATCGTCTCGGGCCACCTTCACGTCTCCCACACGACGCACACGGCGATCCGTTACAAGATCCCGGGCCGGTCGGCCCTCCTCGTCCAGGCCGGGACGGCGACGTCGACGCGGGAGCGAGGAGAGCCGAACTCGTTCAACTCGCTCACGCTCGAGCCGGACGCGGTCGCGATCGAGCGGCACGTCTGGCGCCCGACAGAGAAGGTCTTCGCTCCGGAGGCCGTCGAGCTGTTCCGCCGAGCGGAGGAGGGTTGGGAGCGCGCGTCGCCGAAGGAAGAAGTCGGGAAGGAAACGGGAGAGCCCGCTCGGCTCGGATAGAATTCGCCCGACCCTTTTTCCTCGAGAGGTGTGCGGGCGATGTCGGAAGCCGAGAGCGTTCCGGCCCGGAGCCGTTTCGGCGCGACGCTTCGCCGCGACGCGTGGTGGCTGGAGCTCCTCCCGGTCGTCCTCCTGCTCGGCCTTTTCGCGCTCTACGCCACGGCGCGCGCGTTCGAGGGGCGCTACTTCGAGTGGGGGCCGTACCTCTCGCCGTTCTACTCGCCTCTGATCGATCCGGAGCACCGCTGGTGGCCGTTTTCTCCGGCGCTCCTGATCCTCGTCGGGCCGCTCGGCTTCCGCGCGACCTGTTACTACTACCGGAAGGCGTACTACCGGGCGTTCTTCCTCGACCCGCCGGCGTGTGCCGTCGGCGAAGCGCGCCACGGCTATCGCGGCGAGACGGCGTTCCCCTTCGTCCTCCAGAACTTCCATCGGTTCTTCCTCTATCTCGCGATTCTCTTTCTCGTGTTTCTCTGGTACGACGCGGTGGTCGCGTTCCGGTTCGACGGGCGGTTCGGAATCGGCGTCGGTTCGCTCGTGCTCACGGTGAACGTCGTCCTTCTCTCGCTTTACACGTTCTCCTGCCACTCGCTGCGGCACCTCGTCGGCGGGAAGGTGGACTGCTTCTCCTGCTCCGCGTCGGGCCGGGCGCGGCACCGCGTATGGAAGTGGGTGACCGCTCTGAACGAGCGTCACGGGCTCCTCGCCTGGCTGTCCCTCGTCTCGGTCGCCCTCGCCGACCTCTACGTCCGGTCGGTGGCCTGCGGGAAAATCACCGACATCCGCCTCCTGTGAGCGAGAAGTACGAGACACGCGAGCACGACGTCCTCGTGATCGGCGCGGGCGGCGCGGGTCTCCGGGCGGCGATCGAGGCGCTCGGGCAGGGCGCGAGCGTCGGCGTCGTCTGCAAGTCGCTTCTCGGGAAGGCGCACACGGTCATGGCGGAGGGCGGTATCGCCGCGGCGATGGCGAACGTCGATCGCGGCGACGACTGGCGCACGCACTTTCGCGACACGATGAAGGGCGGGAAATATCTCAACAACTGGCGGATGGCGCAGCTCCACGCGCAGGAGGCGCCGGACCGCGTCCGCGAGCTCGAGCAGTGGGGCGCGCTCTTCGACCGCACGGCGGACGGCGACATCCTCCAGCGCGCTTTCGGCGGGCACACGTTCAAGCGCCTCTGCCACGTGGGCGACCGGACCGGGCTCGAGATGATCCGCACCCTCCAGGACCGTGGCGTCCAGATGGGGTTCCACGTCTACATGGAGTGCGCGGTGACGAGGCTCCTGAAGGACGGAGACCGCGTTTGCGGGGCGTTCGGCTACTGGCGCGAGCAGGGGCGGTTCGTCGTGTTCAAGGCGAAGTCGGTCGTGCTCGCGACCGGCGGCATCGGAAAAGCGTGGCAGGTCACGTCCAACTCGTGGGAGTACACGGGGGACGGGATGTCGCTCGCCTACGACGCCGGGGCGGAGCTGCTCGACATGGAGTTCGTGCAGTTCCACCCGACGGGCATGGTCTGGCCCCCGGGCGTTCAGGGGATCCTCGTCACCGAGGCGGTCCGCGGAGAGGGGGGCGTCCTGACGAACCGGCAGGGCGAACGGTTCATGACGCGTTACGACCCGGAGAAGATGGAGCTTTCGACTCGCGACGTCGTCGCCCGGGCCATCTATACGGAGGTGCGCGAGGGGCGCGGCACCGAGCACGGCGGCGCGTATCTCGACATCTCGCACAAGCCCGCGGAGTACGTGAAGAAGAAGCTCCCGAGCATGTACCACCAATTTCTCGAGCTGGCCGACGTCGACATCACGAAGGGTCCGATGGAGGTCGGCCCGACGTGCCACTACATGATGGGCGGCGTTCGCGTCGACGCGGAGACCGCGAGCTCGTCCGTGCCGGGTCTCTTCGCGGCGGGAGAGGTCGCCGCGGGATTGCACGGCGCGAACCGCCTCGGCGGCAACTCGCTCTCCGACCTGCTCGTGTTCGGCCGCCGCGCGGGGCTCGCGGCCGCGGAACACGCGAACCGCGCGCCGGCGCCGGGCGCCGACGGCGGCCAGATCGAAGACGCCGCGCGCGAGATGCTCGCGTACTTCGAGCGCCCGGCGGGCGAGAGCCCCTACGCCGTCCACCGCGACCTGACCGCTGCCATGCAGGAGCTCGTCGGCATCTTCCGCGAAGAGGCGGACCTCGAGCGCGGGCTCGCGAGGATCCGCGAGCTCCAGGAGCGCGCGGACCGGGTCCGCGTCGAAGGCTCCCGCCTCTTCAACCCCGGCTGGCACTTGGCGCGGGACCTCCAGTCCATGCTGACGGTCTCCGAGGCGGTCGCGGTGAGCGCGCTCGCGAGGAAAGAGAGCCGCGGCGCGCACAGCCGTCTCGACTTCCCGAAGACCGACCCGGAGTGGGGGAAGCGCAACCTCGTCGTCGCGAAGAGAGGAGACTCGATGGCTCTCGACGAACGGCCCGTTTCTCCCGTGCCTCCCGACCTGGGCGCGCTCCTGGAGTCGGCGACGTGAGCGACGCCGTCCTGAAGGTGTTCCGCGGGACCTCCGCCGGAGGCGAGCTCGTCGAATACCGCGTTCCGGTGGCGCCCGGCATGGTCGTCCTCGACGCCCTGCACCACATCCAGGGCCATCTGGCGCCGGACCTCGCGGTGCGCTGGAACTGCAAGGCGGGCAAGTGCGGC
>DASRPJ010000189.1:0-10159 GCA_035646435.1 Thermoanaerobaculia bacterium
GTCGAAGGCCGCGCTCCCGACCCGGGACGACGGCGTGCTCGCGTGGGAGGCGTTCAACCTCGCCGACGGCCGCCGCACGGTGTCGGAGATCCGCGACCTGCTCACGGGGCGTTACGCGCCCGTCCCGCTCCCGGAGGTCGCCGAGTACTTCGACCTGCTCGCGCGGGCGAAAGCGGTCGTCTGGAAACAGTGACCTTCGACTTTTCGCGCGAAAACCTCGACCGCGAGTTCCCGGTCCGCGGCAACCTCGTCTACTTCAACCACGCCGCCGTCGCTCCGCTCCCCCGCCGCGTCGCCGACGCGATCACGGCGCACACCGAGAACGTGCGCGACCGCGGCGCGGCGGACTGGAGGCGCTGGTACGCGGACATCGAGCGCGGGCGAGCGAAGGCGGCGCGCTTCCTGGGCGCGCACGCCTCCGAGGTCGCGTTCCTCCCGTCCACTTCCTGGGGCCTGTCCGCCGTGGCGCAGGCCTACCCGTGGCGGGAGGGGGACAACGTCGTCGGCGACGACATGGAGTTCCCCGCGAACGTCTACCCGTGGATGGTGCTCGAACGGCGCGGAATCGAATTCCGCGCGGCGAAGAGCCGGGACGGGCGCGTCACGGTCGACGACATCGCGGCGCGGGTCGACTCGCGCACGCGCATCGTGGCGGTGTCGTGGGTCGCGTTTCACAACGGCTTCGTCTACCCCGTCGAGGAGATCGGGGCGTTCTGCCGGGAGAAGGGGATTCTCTTCGTCGTCGACGCGATCCAGGGCCTCGGCGCGCTGCCGATGGACGTGTCCCGCGTCCCCGTGGACGTGCTCGTCGCCGACGGGCACAAGTGGCTGCTCGGCGCCGAGGCGTGCGCGCTCTTCTACGTCGCGGAGAACGCGCGGGAGCGCGTGCCGCCGGTCGCGGCGGGATGGTGGAACGTGAAGTCGGAAAGCGGGTTCCTCGACTACGAGCTCGACTTCTTTCTCGGCGCAAGACGTTACGAGGCGGGTAGCCTTCCGTCGGCGCAGATCGAGGGCCTCGCGGCCGCGATCGACCTGTTGGAGGAGATGGGGGGCGCGAGGATCCGGGAACGGATTCTCGAGACCGTCGGCGCGCTCGCGGAGGGCCTCGCGGCGCGCGGCTGGACGATCGCCTCCCCCGAGCCATACGAGTCCGGGATCCTCGCGGCCGTGCCGCCCGACGGCGACGTCAATCGCGCTGCCAAGGATTTCGAACGCCGCGGGGTCATCATCGCGCCGCGCGAGGGCGCCGTTCGCTTCTCGCCCCACGCGTACAACGACTTCGTCGAGGTCGAGCGAATCGTGGAAGCGGCCCGGGAGATCGCCCGGCCGGGGGGGACGAGCGCGATAGGATAGCAGCGGTCCGATGAAGCCTGCGCTCGGCTCCCTGCTGGCCCTCTCCCTGCTCGTGATTTCCTGCGCGAGCCGCAATCCGGGGACCGCCGTTACCGTCACCCGAAGCCGCGAGACGGTTCGCGATTGCGCCTTCCTCGGAGGCGTCCGGAGCACCTCCTCGAACGACGAAGGCGACGAGCCGACGGGTTCGATGCAACAGCAGACCGCCGAGCGCGACGGGAACGTTCTCCTGCTTCTCGGCACCGGGGTCGGAGAAGCGTACCGCTGCGAACAGCGTCTGATCCTGTCGGGCGAGGACCGCCGCCGTCCGACGCGCTACCGGCCGGGCTCCGCGCCCACCCCGACCCCGCCTCGGTCGTGAAGGCGCGCCCGCCGGGGGCGTCGTCGGCCCGCTGGAAGAAGCTCGCCACCGAGAAAACGAACCCGGGATCCGCGCGGCTCGACCGCCTCGGGATCGAGGGCGTCGTCGCGCTCATGCAGCACGAGGACCGGCGCGTCCTGGACGCTGTCCGCAAGGCGCGGCCCGAGATCGTCCGCGCGGCGGAAGCGTTCCGGGACGCCTGGACCGCCGGCCGGAACTGCTTCCTGTTCGGGGCGGGCACGAGCGGCCGCCTCGCGGTCCTGGAGTCCGCGGAGCTTCCGCCGACTTTCGGGACGGACCCGAAGAGGGTCCGCGCGGTGATCGCGGGAGGGCGAACCGCCGTCTTCCGGGCGAAGGAGGGGGCAGAGGACCGCTCCGACGACGGCCGCGCGGGCGCCGCGCGGGCCCGGAAGGGCGACCTGGTCATCGGCGTGTCCGCGTCGTCGGTGACGCCGTTCGTCCGCGGAGCGCTCGAGGAGGCGCGCAAGCGCGGAGCGCGTACGGTGCTCGTCACCGCGAGCGGCTCGGGCGATCGCACGAAGGCGGCGGAAATCGTCGTACGGCTCGACGTCGGACCCGAAGTCCTCGCCGGCTCGACGCGCTTGAAAGCGGGCACCGCGACGAAGATCGCGCTGAACCAGATCACCACTTCCGCTTTCGCGTCGGCCGGCAAGGTGTTCGGGCCGTGGATGGTCGACCTGAGAGCCGGTTCGGCGAAGCTGCGCGACCGAGCGCTCCGCATCGTCGCCGCCGCGACGGCCACGTCGCCGGAAGGCGCCCGCCGCCTCCTCGCCCGGTCGAAGGGGGAGATCCGCGCGGCGATCCTGATGGGGCGCGCGGGCTGTCGCTACGTGGAAGCGCGGCGGCTTCTCGACGCCGCGGGCGGCGATCTCCGCCGCGCGCTCGCGAGCCGCGAGGCGGCGCCCCGGTCGAGGAGGACCGTCAAGCGCGGGTGAAGGGACAGGAACGACGCGGGGACCCGCGCCGTGACCGGTCCCTCGAGAGCGGCGGCAACCGCGCGCGCCTTCTTCGCCCCGCTCGCGACGAGGAGGATTTCCTTCGACGCGAGGAGGGTCTCGATTCCCACCGTGAGCGCTTCCCGCGGGACCGGCCGGAGACCGTCGGCGGCGAGACCGCGGCGCGTCGAGGCGGAGAGCCGGACCGGCGACGTGCGCGGCGCGAGCGACCGGCCCGGCTCGAGATAGGCGACGTGGCCGTTGGCGCCGATTCCCACGAACGCGAGGTCCGCCGGCCCTGCCCGGGCGAGCCCGAGCTCGTAGCGGGCGCACTCCCGCCCCGGGTCCGCCGCGTCCCCGCGGAGGAACCGGATCCGGTCGGCGGGAAGGTCGACCTTCGAGAACAGGTGCCGCTGCATGAACGACCGGAAGCTGCGCTCGTCGTCCGGCGGCACGCGGAGCTCGTCCAAATTGAACGTCGTCGCCCGGCGAAACGGCGCCCGCCCCGCCCGGTGGAGTCGCGCGAGCTCGCGGTACACGGGAACGGCCGTCTTCCCAACCGGAAGGAGAACGACGGGACCGCCGCGCCGCCGGAGGGCCTTCGCCAGCCGCTCCGCCGCGGCCCGCGAGAGGGCGTCCGGCGTGCCGTAAACGGCGACCTTCACAGCTCGCGGAAAGAGACGAGCTCGATCCGCAGCTGCGTGAGAATCGTGCGCAGCTCGGGATCGCAGAGGAGGGCGATCTCGCGGTCCCGCTCCCGCGCGTAGGTGCTTCCCGCGAGGAGCCGCTCGTCCGCGTGGCCCGGGTGGCACATGAGCTCGGTCGTCTCTCCGGACGTGAGACCACGGAGGATCGCGCGCAGGCTTTCCGCGGTCGCGCCGTCTCCGTAGAAGGCGTCGACGAACCGGTCGGGCGTCCGCACTCCGTCCGCGCGAAGGGACTCGCGGGCGGCGGCGCTCGACGCGCGAGCGGGGATCTTGCGAATCCGGGCCGCTTCGGCGAAGACCGGTTGGATCGAGGGATGGAGCGCGGAGTGATGATGGGAGTCGAGGTGCGTCGGAGGGCGTCCGGTCATCTTCTCGAAGAGAAAGATCTGCGCCTCGAGCTCGCGCGAGACCTCGTCCTGCGCGAGCGACTGCGGCAGCTCCGCGACGGTCCGCGGGAACCGGCGTTCGACGAGGAGCGACGGGACTCGATCGAGCGACGAAGCGGGAAGGCCTCCGCCGGTCAGGACGAAGTGGAGCCCGAACGCGAGATTCGACGCCCGCCGGAGCGCCTCCGACACCCCCTCCTCCGCGGCGGGCTCGAGCACCATCACGGTGGCGGAAGTGACGATGCCGAAGAGGTGGGCCTCCAGGACGCCGGCGTTCACGCCGCGGGTGCGCCCGAAGTCGTCGGCGTTCACGATGAGGCGTTTCACGGCCCCTCCCGGGGCGGCGCGCCGAGCGCTTCGAGCGCGAGCCGGACGGCGCCCAGCGCGGGCTCCTCGGAGAGCATGCCCACGTTCGCTCGCGGGGTTTCGAGGGCGGCGGCGACGCGCCCCGCCAGGCCGGGCACGGCGGCGAACGTGCCGCCGGACAGCACGACGTCGTAAGTCGAGTCCTCGAGGTGGAGCCGGTCCCGCACGCTGACCGCCGCTTGCACGAGCTCTGCCGAGGCGTCGGAGAGGATGGCCCTCGCCACCGCGTCGCCGGCGAGCGCCGCCTCTTCGACGCGCGCGGCGAATTTCGCAACCCGCGTGCGGGGGTACTCCCGGTCGTAGATGGCATAGAGGATCTGATCCGGCCGCGCGATCTCGAAGTGATCCGACAGCGCCCCCTCGAGAGACGTCGCCCTGCCGCGGCCGTCCACCGCGCGGAGGACCGCCCGGATCGCGCGCTCCCCGATCCAGAAGCCGGACCCCTCGTCTCCGAGATGCCAGCCCCAACCGCCCGACCGCGCGATCTCGCCCGCCCGGTTGCGCCCCCACGCGATCGAGCCGGTGCCGCAAACGAGCGCGAGCCCGACGCGCTCCGCCGATCCGGCGACGAACGCGATCCTCGCGTCGTTGGTGACGACGACCCGCTCCCGGAACCCGATCCGCCGGAGGATGCCGCGCAGGACGGCCTCGTCGGCAGGCCGATCGGCGCCGGCAATGCCGAGCGCGACGGCGTCGGCGGGAGCGGGCGCCGCCGCGGACGCCTCCTCGACGACCTCGTGGAGCACCTTCTCGACCTCGAGCTCGCCGTGCGTTCGCAGGTTCGCCCCGCCGCCGAGCGCCGCGCCGACGACCTGCCCGGTCTCGTCCGCGGCGAGGGCGCGAGTCTTGGTCCCTCCCGCGTCGATCCCGAGCACGTAGCGGGGGGCGGCTCGCGCCGTCAACGGTCGACCGCCTCGATTCGCCTCCTCACCCAGGGCAGGAGCAGGAAAGCCGGGATGGAAAGGAGCACGGTGTAGAGCGCGAACGTGCCAAAGCCGAGGCGGTCCGCCGCCCAGCCGCTCGCGGCTCCGGAGACGTGACGCGCGAGCGAGAAAAGCGCGGAGAGGAGGGCGTACTGAACCCCCGCGTGCTCCTTGTCGCAGAGACGCATGAGCAGCGATAGAAACGCGGCGGTGCCGAGCCCTTGAGTGAAGGACTCCCAGACGCTCGCACCGTAGAGCGGAAACTTTTCCGCACCGGTCAGAGCCACGAGGGCATAGCCGAGATTCGACGAGGCCTGAAAGATCCCCATGATCACGAGGCCGCGGATCAGCCCCAGACGCATCGTCCAGAAACCGCCGATCAGCGCGCCCACGATCGTTGCGGCGATGCCGAACGTGTTCGAAACCCAGGCGATTTCCTGGATCGTGCGTCCGGAGTCGATCCAGAACGGGCGAATCATCGGGGAGATCGCCTGGTCCCCGAGCTTGTAGAGGAGGACGAACGCGAGGGTTGGAATGGATCCCGGCTTCGCGAGCCACCGACGGAAGGGGGCGAACACGAGCTTGCGCTCGGTCGTCACGAGCTCCGCGGCGGGCGCGCGCAGCACGACCACCGCCAGGACCAGGAGGATCCCGGCCCCGGCCATCCACGCCGGCCCCCATCCCAGAAACCCCGCCGCCGAGAGAAGGAAACCTCCCGCGACGATCGTCGCGGCCCGGTACGCGGAGACGCGGATCCCGTTCGCGGCCCCCTCCTCGCCGCGTGGAAGAAACGCGATGGTGTGGGCGTCGATGGCGATGTCCTGGGTCGCGGACGCCATCGTGAACGCAAAGAGAACGGCCCAGACGTAGATACCCGGGTCCGCGGTGACGGGAAAAGTGGTGTGAAGGGCGAGACAGATGGCGAGGACGACCAGGCAACCGGCGACCCACTTGCGCCGATCGCCGTAGCGGTCCACGAGCGGAGCCCAGAGCGGCTTGGCAACCCACGGCAGGCCGAGCAGCTCCATCATGCCGATCTCGGTCAGGGACACCCCGCGCGAGCGGAAGAACACGGCCCAGACCTCGCGGAAGATCCCGAAGGGAAAACCCTGGGCAAAGTAGAGGACGGTGACCCAGCGCATTCGCCGGCCGAAGCCGGGCTCGCGGACGGTGGGTACGGGGGCGGCGGCCGCCTCGGTGCTCACCGCCGAAGTGTGGCGGAGCATCCGCGCGTTGTCGAGCGCTTCCTTGACAGGAACCGAGGCGTCTGGTCTCGTTCGCGGCGAGGTAACCGAAATGAAACGATCGCTCTCTCGCGTCGCGCTCGCGGCGGCGTGCGTTCTCTTCTTCTGCGCCTCGACCGCCCAAGCGCAGTCCTCGCCCGCGCTCTCCGGCCTCGACGCTCTCTATCCGGAGATGCAGAAGCTCTACGTCGACCTCCACCAGAGCCCGGAGCTCTCCCTGCACGAGGAGAAGACCGCGGCGAAGCTCGCCGAAAGGCTGCGCGCTCTCGGCTTCGAGGTCACGACGGGAGTGGGCAAGACCGGCCTCGTCGGCGTGCTTCGCAACGGAAAGGGCCCCACGGTCATGCTCCGGACGGACCTCGACGGACTGCCGGTCGAGGAGAAGACGGGGCTTCCCTACGCGAGCAAGGTCACGACGACGGACGACTCGGGCGCGACGGTGTCGGTGATGCACGCGTGCGGCCACGACGTCCACATGACGTCGTGGATCGGCGCGGCGACGCTGCTTTCCCGATCGAAGGACCGGTGGCGCGGAACGCTCCTCATGGTCGGGCAGCCCGCGGAAGAGAAGGGCGGGGGCGCGCGCCTCATGCTCGCGGACGGCCTCTACACGCGTTTTCCGAAGCCCGACTTCGCCCTCGCGATCCACGACGACGCGTCCATGCCCGCGGGCAAGGTGGGCTGGGTGTCCGGTTACGCGCTCGCGAACGTCGATTCCGTGGACGTCACGATCTTCGGAAAAGGAGGCCACGGCGCGTACCCCCACACGACGGTCGACCCCATCGTGATCGCGGCGAGAACGGTGGTGGCGCTCCAGACGATCGTCGGCCGCGAGAACAACCCGCTCGATCCCGCGGTCGTCACCGTCGGCTCCATACACGGAGGGACGAAGCACAACATCATTCCGGACGAGGTGAAGCTCCAGCTCACCGTCCGGTCCTACAAGGAGGACGTGCGAAAGCGACTCCTCGCGGCGATCGAGCGCATCGCGAAGGCGGAAGCGGCGGCCGCGGGCTCGCCGAAAGCGCCGGAGGTGAAGGTGAGCGAGGGAACGCCCGCGACGTTCAACGAGCCCGCGGTTACGAAGAGGGTCGCCGACGCCGTCGAGCGGACGCTCGGTGCGGCACGCGTCGAGGAGCATCCGCCCGTCATGGGCGGCGAGGACTTTTCCGAGTACGGCCGGGCCGGCGTCCCCGCGACGATGCTGTGGGTCGGTGCCGTGTCACAGAAAAAGTACGACGCCGCGAAGGCCGCCGGAACGACCCTCCCGTCGCTCCACTCGTCCGAGTTCGCGCCCGACCCCGAGCCGACGCTCAAGACCGGGATCTCGACGCTGACGCTGGGCGCCCTGGAGCTGCTCGGAAAGCCCTAGATACCGCCCTCGTCCAGCCTCTTGAAAACCTGAAGGGGTCAGTCCTGAAACGCTGATTTTGAAGTCCGAAAGTCAGCAAATCAGGACTGACCCCACTACCCCTGCTGATTTTGAAGTCCGAAAGTCAGCAAATCAGGACTGACCCCACTACCCCTCGTCCGGCTTCTTGCGGTCCTCGGACGTTCCGGGGCTCTTGCGCGGGACCTGTTCTTCTTCGGGCGAGATGAAACGCCCCGTCCCGCCGGCGCGCCCGTCGGCGCTTTCGCCGTCCCGCGCGCGCTCGCGCGTCATTTCCTCGCCCGTCGTTTCACCGGGGTCTCCGCCCATCTTCTTCCGACCCGCGATCTCGTCTCTTGCCATGCCTGACCTCCACCGCGTCGCGGTGCACCATCCGTGCCCGTCGCGGTAAAGTGTCCGGCCCATGGCAGCCGCAAAACCGATCCGCGCCTCGAAGCCCGGCCGGCGTCCCCACGCGATCCACGCGGTCGCCCGGGCGCGTCCCGACCAGTTCGAGGACGCCTCCGTCCTCTACGGCATACCGCACTGGGGGAAACGCTTCTTCCACGTCTCGCCGGACGGAAACCTCCTCGTCCGGCCGACCCGGGAGCCGGACCGCGCGGTCGCGCTGAAACAGATCGTCGACGAGGTCGGGCTGCGCGGCATCACGTCGCCGATGATCATCCGGTTCCCCCAGATCCTCGCCTCGGCCGTCGCCGACCTGAACAACGCGTTCGCCCGCGCGATCGAGGAGTTCGACTACGGCAACGTGTACCGCGGCGTCTTCCCGATCAAGGTCAACCAGAAGAGGGTCGTCGTCGAGCAGATCATCGAGGCGGGCCGCCAGTACGGATACGGGCTGGAGGCGGGGTCGAAGCCCGAGCTGCTCGCGGCGGTGGGCGCCGACCTCGCGCCGGAATCGCTCATCGTCTGCAACGGCTACAAGGACGACGTTCTGATCGGCATGGCTCTGAACGCGATCCGGCTGAGCAAGAAAGTCGTGCTCGTGCTCGAGAAGGTCTCGGAGCTCGACCGCATCCTCGCCGTCGCGAGACAGCGGCGGGTGCGACCCCTTCTCGGCATGCGGGTCAAGCTCTACGCCCGGGGGTCGGGCAAGTGGGCGAAGTCGGGGGGCGAGGCCGCGAAGTTCGGACTGACGACCCCCGAGATCCTCGAGACCGTGAAGATCCTGAAGCGCCGCCGGATGCTCGACTCGATGGTGATGCTCCACTTCCACATCGGGTCGCAGATCACCGACATCCGGAAGATCAAGGACGCGATCCGCGAAGCCGGGCGCGTTTACGCGAAGCTCCGCAGGCTCGGGGTCCCGATCCAGTACCTGAACCTCGGCGGAGGCCTCGGCGTCGACTATGACGGATCGAAGACCGCTTTCGACTCCTCGATGAACTACTCGGTCCAGGAGTACGCGAACGACGTCGTCTACACGATCAAGTCGATCTGCGACGAGGAAAAGGTGCCCTCTCCGACCCTCGTCACGGAATCGGGGCGCGCCATCACCGCTTTCCACTCGGTGTTCGTGACGAACGTCCTCGACGTCGCCGACCGGATCGAGCAGGGACGCCGCGTGCAGGTGACCGCGAACGACCCGAACGTCGTCCAGGAGCTCCACGCGATCCGGAAGGACGTCAACGCCAAGAACCTTCGGGAGAGCTACCACGACGCGCTCCAGTACAAGGAAGAGCTCTTCACCCTCTTCAACCTCGGACATCTCTCTCTCGAGGACCGGTCGAAGGGCGAGATGCTCTTCTGGCAGATCTGCGAGCGCATTCACAAGGACCTGAAGACGCTGAAGGAGATCCCGGAAGAGTTCGAGGACATGGAGACGATGCTCGCCGACAAGTACGTCCTGAACTTCTCCGTCTTCCAGTCGCTGCCGGACTCGTGGGCGATCGACCAGCTCTTCCCCATCCTGCCCATCCACCGCCTGAACGAGCGGCCGACGGAGTTCGCGACCCTCGCCGACATCACCTGCGACTCCGACGGAAAGATCGAGCGATTCATCGACCTGCGGGACATCGACGAGACCCTCCCGCTCCACCCGTTCCGCCACGACCGGCCCTACTACATCGGCGTGTGCCTGATGGGCGCCTACCAGGACGTCCTCGGCGACCTCCACAACCTCTTCGGCGAGGCGCACGAGGTCATCGTCCGAGTCGACGGGGAGGGAAACGCCGAGATCGAAGACGTGCTGCCGGGCGAGACGTGCGAGCGCGTCCTCGAGTACATGAACTACGACCGCACTCACATCCTCGACTCGATCAACGAGCAGCTCGTCCGCGCCGCGGGACGGGGAATGAAGAAGAGCGAGGTCCAGGCGATCTACCGGGAGTTCGAGGCGGTGTTTCCCCGCTATACCTACCTGGAGAGATAGATGCTCCCGATCGGCGACGACAACTCGGATCGGACCATCACCCCGTTCGTCAACTACGCTCTCCTCGCCGCGAACATCCTCGTCTTCGTCTTCCTGCAGGGC
>DASRPJ010000190.1:0-4629 GCA_035646435.1 Thermoanaerobaculia bacterium
TCCAGCTTGACGCCGCTCACGCGAACCCGCGTGGGCAGGTCGCCCATCGAGAAGAACCCGATGTTCGTCCGGAAGCGCAGGTTCTGCTGCGCGCCCGGCAGGACGAGCGGGTTGCCGAGCGTCACGCTCTCGCCGCTCGAGTAGACGAAGAGCTGCATCCCGGCGGTTCCGGCCGCGCCGCGGTCGTCGTAGATGCGCCCGCCGATGAGCAGCGGGTTGGCCGTCGAATCACTGGCGGCGCGGTAGGAGATCTTCAGAAGCCCGAGGGTGGACTCCTGCTTGAGGTCGAGAGGCGTGTAACCGTCGAGGATCGTCCCCACGACATCGTCGAGGCTCGCCGAACGCCCGGACTGGATGGTGACCGGGGCGAGGACACGCTGTTCCGCGCCGTCCCGATCGGTGAAGCGGTACTCGAAAGTGAGGTCGCGCGGTACCGCGCTGCTGCTGTAGAGCGTGAGGTCGGTCTTCCAGTGCGGCCCGTCCACGACGTCGTCGCGTCCGATGCGGCCGACGCCGGGGATGTAGTACTCGATGAGCGCGTCCGCCGCCGCGGTCAGGCGCGGAGTGTCGTCGCTCACCTGAACGAGGTCGTTGTTGCGCCGATCGAGGGCGGACGCCGCCGCGAGGAGCACGCCGGTCGACGAGGAAGGCGCCGCCTTCAGGACGTAGCGCTTCGAGGGGTCGGTCAGCCCGAGCTCGCCGGCCTGCAGAAGGGCCTGCTGGAAGGGGGCGATCGGGAACTCGCGAGAGAGGGTCGGAGCGCCGGCTTCGTCCAAGAGCGGGACCTGCTGGCCATCTTCTCCGAAGGCGGTCAGACGGAAGGAGCCGCCCTGCCCCGATGCATTGAAGAGCGAGACGTTGAATCGATAGTTGCCGTCGTTGCGAAGGCCGACGAGGGTCTGCTCGCCGCTCGCGTCCGCGGACAGAGTGGTCGTGCCGTAGGGACCGACGCGGAACGCCGGGAGGGACGACCCGTAGGAGCGGCCCTGCGACGTGTAATAGACGGTCGCCGTCGCGATCGGGTCGGCGTTGCCCCCCTCGAACTTCAAGAGGAGGATCCCGCGTCCCGTCTTCGGCGGGGAAAGCTTGCTGATCACGTCCGTCACGGAATACGACTGCCCTGCCAGCAGCGAAACGTTGTTGACCGAGTCGAGCGGGATCTGCGAGAGATCCGCCGGGAACGTCGTTCCGAAGGGCTCGAAGTAGAGCGTGAGCGTCATCGGGGTCGTGCCGGGGTTCGTGACCGCGAGGTCCGTCGCCCACGTGCCGTCGGTCGCGGGGGCCACGGGGTCGATGTGTCCCGCGCCCGGGATCATGAGCGCCTGGAACCGGGGCGCGGCGACGCTGAAACGGATCTGCGTCGAGGTGACGCCCGCCGTCACGGTTCCGCCGCCCGTGACCGTCAGGGTGACGATGCGGCTGCCGGCTCCCGTGAACGAGTGGGTGACGCTGCGGCCGGTCAGGGTCGGCCCGCCGTTCGAGACGGCCCAGGAGAAGGTCGCCGCAGGATCGGTCTCGCTCGCCGCGAACCCGACGGCACGTCCGGCTTCCACTTCCCAGTTGCCGCTCAAGCCGAGGGTCGCACCGGTGATCGTGTAGTTCCCGTTCGGCCTCGGAGGCCCGCTCTGCGCGATCGTGGTCTGCGCCGTGGCGCCCGCCGTCTGGCCGGCGCTCGACACCTGGACGGCGATGGTGAACGGGCCCGCGATCGTGTAGGTGTGCGAGCTGGTCGCCGGGCCGGCCACGAAGCTGTTGAAGCTGTCGCCCCAGCTCCACAGGTAGCTGTAGGACGTTCCACCGGTCGCCGTCGCCGTACAGGTAATCGCCGTCCCCGTCGAGCCCGAAGACGGGCACGAAAGGCTCACGGCCAGGTTCGTCGGCGGAGGGGGCGGCGGCGGAGGCGGAGGAGGGGGCGGGGGCGGCGGCGCCGCGCCGCTGACCGAGATGTTCGCGCCGTTGATCGCGCCGCTGACGACCGCCTTGATCGAGCAGCCGTTGCAGACGGTGGATCTCGTGAAAGTGACCGGCCCGGCGCCTGCCGAAGATCCGATCAGCTGGTCGCCCGAGATGGTGCTCAGGTTTCGGTTGGTGCTGACGTAGAACTCGACCCCCGGGTGGTTCACGCCCGCGGGGAAGTTCTCGACGTCGAACAGGTAGTACGAGGTGTTCGTGTTGAGCTGGTATCCGCCCGAGTAGAAGGCCGGCGACGAGCGCGCCGAGTCGAGGAAGACCCCGACCGCCGGGTTCGGAACGAAGCTGGTCGTCGAGAACGGCTGCGAGACCGTCACGAGCTGGTTTGCTCCCAGCGGCCCGGAGAAGTCGTATTGCAGGTGAACGAAATAAGAGCCGTCGGTCGTCGGGGCCGTCGTGGTCGCGGACCCTCCCGCGGCGAGGAACGAAGCCGCGAGCGTCCCGGAGAAGCTTCCGGGAGCGGCGGCGCTCGACGTGATTGCGTACCGGACCGCGTTCAGCGTCGTCGAGACACCCTTCTGCATCTGGTTGCTCAGGTTGAGCTGCCCGCCGTTCAGGACGCTCGAGGGTGAGAGGCTGAACGCCGGGACGAGGTCCGACTGGACGACGTTCCCGACGAGGTCCGGGGTCACGAAGCCGCCCCGGTAAGTCACGCGCATCCGGAAGCCGCTCGCGGCCGCCGGGATCTGGACCGTCGGGCTTCCCGTGTTGACGTCGCTTCCCACGAGCGGTCCCGTGGGGGTGCTGAATGTCCAGAAGAAAGACGCGTCGGCCAGGTTGCCCTTCGACGCGCTCGCGTTGGCGCTGCCGCCGCTCAGGACCCGCAGGGTGAACGGATTCGTGCTGCGGTCGAGGGCGGCGATGTCGGCAGCCGGCGGGTCCACCCGGAACGCCGACGAGACGAACGGGGCAGCAGTCCAGCCGTTTGCGTTCGCGCTCCGGACCCCGATTCGGAAATCGGCCCCCGAGACCGGGCTCCCGACGCTCCCGAAGCAGTTGGCCCCCGTTCGGGGGTCCCCGGCGATGGACCCGCTCGGGTCGCACGGGAAGTACACGGGGTTGAACTCGGTCAGCGCGGCGTTCGGCAGCGGGCCGGTCAGGGCGGCGTCCGCCTGGAACCCCGCCGAGAGCACGTTCCAGTCCCACTCGATGTTCGTCAGGGGGACGCCCGTGCCGGAGCTGTCCTCGATCCGCCAGCGGTCGCCGTAGTAGTTCTTCCCCGCCTCGGCGCCCGAGCGGCTCGCGGCGGAGACGTTCGTGACGGAGGCCGAAGCGAGGGGAGGCGCCGTGACGTTCGCGGAGATGCACGAAATGTCGATGACGCTCGTCGCGATCTGCGGCTCCGCATTCGGGCTGTCGCCGGCCTTCGCCCGGTAGACGTAGAGGTTGGATCCGCGCGCGACCGCCTCGAAGCTGCTCGAGGCAAACTCGGTCAACGAGTACGCCTTGCGGGGCTCGCCCCCCTCCGTCAACCAGTTCGAGTCGTAGACCTCGATCGCGCTCGTCGTGATCGACGTCTGGTTGTGCCCGAGGATCGCGGGGAACCTTCCCCCGCGCACGATGACCCGGTCGAAGTCACCCGGGATCACCGACGACGCGGCAGTCAGCGTCCCGCCGAAACCGGAGGGAACGAACTCGTACGCGCGAAGGCCTTCGACGCCCTCCGCGGCGAAAACGAAGATCCGTCCATTGACCGCGGCGATCCCGAGCGAAAGCGGCGTCCGCGCGGTCTGGACGGTCGCTCTCTCGTTCGGAATGCCCGTGTTGGGGTCGATCGTCGAGATTCGAAGGGTCCGTCCGGTGGCGGCCGCGAGCAGATAGAGGTCGCCGGTGCCGACCGAGACCTTGGCCGCGTGCATCCGGATCGGAGGGTTTCCCGGCCACCCGACGACCTGGGTCGGCTGGAGCGCCGCGCTCTTCAACGTGCTTCCGCTCGTGTTCGTCATGTCCGCGACCGCCGCTCCGCCGCTCGTCGGGAGATAGGCGAAGTACCTCCCGGTCGAGCCGACGTAGATCGCCGCCGGGCGGGCCCCCAGGGGGATCGAGCCGTCGCTGCCGATCGCCGCTCTCAGCTGCTGGCCGAATTTGACGCCTCCCGTTCCGTCCGCGCGCCCGATCTGCGCGGGCGTCAAAACCGAGGGCGCCAGCGTCGATGCCCGGTAGTCGGACACCATGCGAGCGCTGCCGTCCGGAGCTTCCGCGGCGTCGAACACCGACCCGCCCTGATGGCAGTCACAGCTGACCTGGATCAGCCCCCCGCTGTTCACCCCCGGTTCCCTCACGATGACGACGGCGGTAAAACCGCTCGGGTTCGCCGGATCGGCGAGGCTCGCGCGCGCGAAGCCCCACTGCGTCAGTGCGTAGAGGTACTTGTCGCTGCCGCCGGTCGAGAGATTGCCGAGGGTCAGGAACTGGGAGTAGCGCGGAAGGGACGCGTCGGCACCGTTCTGGACGAGACGACACGCGGACTGCGCTTCGACGGTACGTGAGCCAAGAATGGCCAGGACGCTGAACACAACGAGCGAGCGAAGGGCCAACTTCATGGGAGGGAGCTTCCTTTTTTCAGAGGTGGACACTGACGACTCCAGAACGATCGACTCAAGGTCGGATTTCGGGTCCTCCGTGTTCAGAGAGCTTGAAATCTGGCCTTTGGGAATT
>DASRPJ010000191.1:0-4752 GCA_035646435.1 Thermoanaerobaculia bacterium
ATCACTCACAAGGATGAGCTTGCGCGACCCGAGGCGCCGTGCCTCGTTTCAGTCATACATTCCGTCCGCGTACCACTTCTCGCTCGCGCGGTCGCGGTAGATCCGGTAGAGCCCTCCCGTCGCGAGCTCGACGTCCCAGTAGTCGCGCGACGCGGGAGCGGCGGACCACCAGCCCTCTTCCAGGTTCCACGGGCCGGCGGCGACCCGGACGGCGCCGGAGATCTCGGGCTCGGAGCCGTTGGTGGACTGAAGGGAAGTCGGGCGAAAAGCTCGGGATCCCTCGCGGAGCCTGCCCTGAGCGAAGTCGAAGGGCTCGGGATGACGGTCTTCGACCGTCACCTCCACCGGCGGCCGCAGGACGCGGATCGCGAGCAGGCCGCGGCCCGTGCGCGGCGCGCGGCGCTCGAGCGGCGGAGGAGGCGGCGAATAGTCGGCGACCGCGAAGCGCTCGGGGACGTGGCCGTCGACCGCGCGCGGTGAGCCCACGCGCTCGACCCCGAGCATCGCGACGAGGCGCGCGATCGTCGTCGCGAGCCGGTCCGGCGAGAGCGCGGCGGGGCCGAAGAGCGCGAGCTGCGCCTGCCGCGCGCGGTCCGGGTGCGCCGTGAACGTGAACCCGACGACCGGTGAGCCGGGAGGCCGCGCCTCGAGCTCGAGCCGCGTGAGAGTCAGGAGCGTCTTGACGTCGCGCGTGGGAGCGGGCAGCGTGACGGCGCGGGCGTCGTAGCCTTCCGGGTCGAGCTTCAGCCCGACCTCGAGGCGCCGGCACGCGAGCCCCTGCGACTCGAGCCGGCGGACGAGGCGTTCCAACGCCGCGTTGCCGACGAAGAGGAAGGGCTCGAGCGACACGAGCGGCCACTCGAGCTCCATTCCCTCGGAGAGGTCGAATGACGGAAGGCGCGGCTCGAGCGGACGCGGGTCCACTCCGCGCGCGGTCGCGTGGAGCTCCCGGCCGAGCTCGCCCAGCCGGCTCGCCACCTCCCCTTCCGGGAGCTTCGCGAGCTCCCCGATCGATCGGAGCCCCCATCGCTCGAGGGTGTCCGCGAGCTCCATCACTGGAGCGAGCCGCGCGAGCGGCAGCGGCGCGAGGAACCGCGCCTCCTCCCCCTCCGGCACGACGGTGGGCGAATCGGGCAGCCCCGCGGCGACGCGCGCGGCGAGCTTCGACGCGGCAATCCCGAAGCGCGCCGGGAGGCCCGCCTTCTCGACCGCGGCGATCACCGCGCGACCGAGACGCGCCTCGGCGTCTTTCTCCCTCTCCCCTTTGGGGAGAGGGTCGGGGTGAGGGGCGACTGAGAGAGGCGGCATCGGAATCCCCGCCGCGTCGAAGTACACGACCCCTTCGTCCGCGCTCTCGACGCGCGGCGAGAATCCGTCGGCGACCTCCGTCAGCGCCTCCTGCGCCGCGCGCTCGCTCTCGCGGTCGCGGCCGCGCGCGAGGAGGTCCGGCAGGAGCGCCCGCGCCTGCGGCAACGTCTGCCCGGCCTGGATCCCGGCGCGCCGCGCCGGCCGGGTCGCGGCGACCACGCGCGCGGCGTTGCCGTTCCCCTCGAAGACCGCGACGGCCGCGCCGGCGAGACCGGGCTCGCTCCGCAGGCGGGCGGCGAGCGGAAAGAGCGGCACGACGATGCAGGCGATGCGGGCGGGTAGCATCCGTCACGCCCGGGCGCGAAGGAGCGCGGGACGGGATTCTTCGCGGGGCTCGGGGCGCGGAGCCGGATAAACGCGCAGCGCCAGGATCCCCGTTCCCCGCGCCGGGCCGCCCAGATCGCGTTCGAGAGAGAGGCGCGACGAGGTCCCGGTGAGGAGCACCGGCGATCGCCCCTCCCCTTCCCACGCGAAGCGAGGCTCGGTCATCTTGACGACGGCGCCCGCCGCGAAACCGCTCAGCCGGTACGGCGTCGAGAGGACGAGAACGGCCCGCCCGACCTCGGCGGCGCGCGCGAGCCGGACCCACGCCGCCTCGGGGGCGCTCCCCGTGAGCGGCGGCAGTCCGAGGTCGACGGCCACCATCGGAAAGCCCGCCGCGAGGAGCATCTCCGCGGCGGCGAGCGCCTCCTTCACGCGGCGCGGCCGCGCCCAGAGGAGCCTTTCGAGTCGGACGCCGGCCGCGAGCGCCGCCTGCGGATCGAGGTGGCTGCCGCGGTCGACGAGCGCCGCCGCCTCGCCGCACGAGGTCGCCGACGCGAGCGCGGAGAGAACGACGGAGAGTCGACCGCTCGACCGGCGACCGACGAGCTCGGTCAGGCGGCCGCGAGCGAGTCCCCCTCCGAGAAGCAAGTCGATCGACGCGAGCCCCGTCGGAAAGGGCGCCTCCCGGGTCTCGCGCCGGGGGAGCGCGGACGCGACGTGCAGCTTCGCTCCTGGTCCCGAAAGGAGCGCGAGGCCCGCCGGCTTGGGCACGAACCCCCGCTCCGCGAGCAGCCGCTCGAGCCCGAGAGCTTCGGAAGCGCCCAAGTTCTCTCCTTCCGCCGCCGACCCCTCCGCCGACGAAAACAGCACGCTAGGCGTAAATAAAGCGCAAGTCAAGGCGCAAAACTTTCCCACTCCATGCCGCGTAATACTGTTAAGGAAACTTGACATTTTGACAAGAAGGCATTACAAAGAGTCTCCGCAAAGGAAGGGAAAACCATGAAATCCATCGAAACCACGGCGAGCGGCGCAAGCGGGCTTCCCCCTAGGGGCGCGCGCGCGGGACAGATTGAATTCACCGCCTGCGGGCCGAGAGGGACGCTGACGCGCGAGGGATTACAGACTTCCCTCTTCGTTTACGGCGGAGCGATCGCCGTCCGCCTGCTCGTCAAAGTCTGGGCGCGGCTGCAGGCTCGGCCCGATGTCGCCCCGACGACCGGGCCGCTCCTTCTCGCGGGAGCGGTCCTCGCCGCCGGATTCGTCGCCTTCCTCTTCTGGCAGCTCTTTCGCCGGAAGGACTACTGGGCGGCCTTCTTCGCCGGCGCGCTCGCTTTCGCTTCCTTCTTCCGATTCGACGCCGCGCCGCTCGCGGCGGGGACGCCGCTCGAGAAGCCGCTCATTCTTCTTCCGCTCCTTCCGGCGGGGATTGCCATCGCGGCGTTCCTCGCGATGGTGCGCAGCGCCGACGAGCTCCAGCAGCGCATCCTCTACCAGGCCCTCGCCTTCGGGTTCGTCGTGACGTTCGTCGCGACGCTCGTCTTCGCGGTGCTCGAAGACCTCGGGTTCCCCCATGTGAGCGCCGTATGGTGGTGGATCACCCTCGTCGTCTCCTGGGGCGTCGGGCTCGCGGCCTCCGCGCGGCGGTACCGGTGACGAACCCGTGAAGAACTCGCTACGGGTCCTGCGCGCGGAGCGGGACTGGTCTCAGGCGGACCTCGCGGAACGCCTCGGCGTCTCCCGTCAGACCGTCAATGCGCTCGAGACCGGCAAGTACGACCCGAGTCTTCCGCTCGCGTTCAAGATCGCGCACCTCTTCGACCGGTTGATCGAAGACATCTTCGACCCGGAGGAGCCCGAGGTCGCGCGACGCCGGCCGGCGTAAGCAGACGAAACCGGGATGCACTCATCCCGCGAAAGCCACAGTGATTGGGCGTCACTCGGTCCGGGTGTAGACCGCCTCGACCGCGAGATATTCCTCTCCGTCCGGCGTCAGGTTGTACATGACCATCCGTAGAGTTCCGTCCGGACCGCGCCCGAGGGTCGTCCGCCAGCCCCAGTCGGGGCCGGGCGGCGCGGCATAGGAGCCACTGACGTCGACGGACCCGCGGACGGCCCTTCCCTCGGAGATCAAGGACTTGTTGCTCATGTGCCAGGAGTCGACCCACACCGCCGTCGCGACGCTGCGCTCTTTCTCGAAACCGACGAGGAGAGAGCCGTCCTGCCGCTTGCCTTCGTCCTCCCAGTCGTAATCGAGGCGGGCGAACCGGCCGCCGGCGACCGGCGAGAGAGTCGCGGCGGTGGACGAGACCCGGGGCGGCGCCGTCGGGTCCAGGATCAGGCGATACGTGCCCGCCCACTTGCCGGCGAGGGAGAGGATCTCGAAAAGCTCGTTCATTAACGCATCTTGACACAAAACGAACGTTCGTGCTCTTATCTGGACTCATGCGAAAAGGGGACGAAACGCGCGCCGCCATTCTCGAGCGTGGCGTCCAGCTTGCGACCCGGATCGGCCTCGAGGGGTTGACGATCGGTCGCCTCGCGACCGACCTCGGGCTCTCCAAGAGCGGCCTCTTCGCGCACTTCCGCTCGAAGGAGGCTCTCCAGATCCAGGTGCTCGACGCCGCCGCGGAACGGTTCGTCGACCAGGTCGTGCGGCCGGCCGTCCGGGAGCCGCGCGGTGAGCCCCGCGTCGCCGCCCTCTTCGAGCGGTGGCTCGCCTGGACGAAGTCGAGCTCGGGGCGAGGCGGTTGCCTCTTCGTCGCCGCAGCGGCGGAGCTCGACGATCGACCGGGGGCGGTGCGCGATCGCCTCGTCGAACTGCAGAAAGGGTGGCTCGAGATGATCGGAATCGTCTTCTCGACCGGAATCGCCGCCGGTCACTTCCGGGGGGACCTCGATCCGGACGAATTCGCCCACGACGTCTACGCGATCATGCTCGGCTTCCACCACGCGGCGCGGCTCATGAAAGACCCCCGTGCCGAGGCGCGGGCGCAGGGCGCGTTCGAGCGGCTTCTCTCGACGGCACGCCGCCGGCGGGCGACCGCCTAAACCCCGAATGGCTCGTCAAGACCCACCCGCCCCCAAAAAAAGCACGAGCGTTCGCCTGAACGTCGTGCGCGG
>DASRPJ010000192.1:0-7482 GCA_035646435.1 Thermoanaerobaculia bacterium
GAGGACTCCGCGGTGCCAGGAAGCGTCCCCCTCGACGATCAGCGCGTCGCGCTCGGGATCGAAGTCGCGCTCGATCCGGTCGCGCGCGGCGAGGACGACACGTCTCTCGATCGACTGACGCTCCGAGTTCCTCGCGCAGAGATCCGCCGCGATTCCCCGGGCGCGACTCGGGTCGCGCTCCTCGAAAAGCGCGAGCGCGAGCTCCGCCGTGTCGAGCCGGCCGGCGGCGTTCAGACGCGGCGCGATCCGGAAGGCGACCTCCTCGGACGTCGGGGCGCATCCCGGAGCAATTCCGCATGATTCCAGCAGCGCGACGAGACCGGGCGCGCGCGGCCGCGCCAGCGCGGCGAGCCCGAGAGCGGCGATCGTGCGGTTCTCGCCGGTGAGCGGGACGACGTCGGCAATCGTCCCGAGACACGCGGCGCGGAGGAGTGAGTCGGTGGAAAGCGAGACGCCCGCCGTGCGCGCGATCGCCTGGGCGAGCTTGAACGCGACGCCCGAGCCGGACAGGTCGGCGCAGGGATAGGCGCTTCCCGGCATGCGGGGGTTGACGATCACCACTCCCTCGGGCACGCGGTCCGGCACGACGTGGTGGTCCGTCACGATGACGTCGACGCCCGCTTCGCGCGCGCAGGCAACCCCCTCGACGGCCGTGATTCCGCAGTCCACCGTCACGATCACGGACGGCGCGAGCTCGCCGATGACGCGGCGGACCGTCTCGGGGGTGAAGCCGTATCCGTCTTTCAACCGGTGCGGGATGAACGCGATCGGGGCGGCGCCCGCGCGCGTCAGCGCCGCCTTCAACTGCGCGACGGCCGTGACGCCGTCGACGTCGTAGTCCCCGAAGACCACGATCCGCCGCCCGCTTCGCGCGGCCGACACGAGGCGCTCCGCGGCCTCCCCGACCCCCGCGAGCCGGAAGGGATCGTAGAGGTGCGATTCGTCGGGCCGGAAGAAGAGGTCCGCTTCCGCGGCCGACCCGATCCCTCGCGAGAGAAGGAGCCGCGCGATGACGGGCGGAACCCCCGCCTCGTGCGCGAGCGCCGAGACGGCGTCCGCCGGCGCCGGGAGCCCACTCGCTCTCCCCTCGGGGGAGCGAGCCCGAGTGAGGGTCGCTTCCATGGCGGCAGTCTGGCCCGGGGCGTCGGACAAACGATGTCCGGCACTGCCTACCCCGGGGGAGCCACCTCGTGCCGGCCCATCGCGCGGAACTTCCGGTATCGCCTCTCGCGGCGCTCCTCCGACGTCAGGTCGGCAACCTCCCGCAGGTGGCGCTCGACCGCCTCGCCCACCGCCGCGGCCGAACCCGCCGGATCCGCGTGCGCCCCTCCGGGAGGCTCGGGGATGATCTCGTCGCTCACGTCGACGCCCTTCAGGTCCACCGCGGCCAGTCGGAGCGCTTCCGCCGCATCCTTCTTCCGCGAGGCGTCCTTCCAGAGGATCGCCGCGCAGCCCTCGGGAGAGATGACGGAGTACGTCGCGTGCTCCATCATGAGGACGCGGTCGCCGACGCCGAGCGCGAGCGCTCCCCCCGATCCCCCCTCTCCCGTGACGACGACGATGATCGGCACCCGGAATCCGGCCATCGCGCGGAGGTTGACCGCGATCGCCTCCGCCTGGCCGCGCTCCTCCGCGTCGATCCCCGGGTAGGCGCCGGCCGTATCGACGAACGAGAGGATCGGCCGGTCGAACTTGTCCGCGAGGCGCATCACCCGCAGGGCCTTTCGAAAGCCCTCCGGGCGCGGCATACCGAAATTCCGACGGACTTTCTCCTTCGTGTCGCGCCCCTTCTGGTGGCCGACGACCGCGACCGGCCGGCCCCGGAAGTGCCCGAGTCCCGCCACGATCGCGGGGTCGTCAGCGAACTTCCGGTCGCCGTGGAGCTCGACGAAGTCCGTCAGGAGGGCGCCGATGTAGTCGAGCGTGTAGGGGCGGGCCGGGTGGCGGGCGACCAGGGTTTTCTGCCAGGGGGTCAGGCTCGCGTAGATCTCGCGGGAGACCCGCTCGACCTTCTCCCGCAGGCGCTCGATTTCCTTCCGGTGCGAAGCGTCGTCGGGGAGCGCCGAGAGCTCCTCGATCCGCTGTCGCAGCCGCAGGATCGGCTCTTCGAACTGCCCGTCCTCGCCGTTCACGCGCGGCCATTGTAACGGCCCGCTCGCGGCGGACGGGGGGGCGCGGACCGCTACATCAGGTCCTGCGGGTCGACGTCCGTGGCGATCTGCGTACCGCCGGGCGGCTGTTCGGGAATCGCCTCCTCGAGAACCCGGAGCACGGCGCCCCGGTCGGGCGCGCGGATCAAGACCTGAAAGCGCCACTTCCCCTGGAGGCGCTCGAGCGGAGCGGGCGCCGGCCCGGAAAGGCGGACGTTCTTCCCGGACGCCGCCGCCGAAAGCGCCCGTCCCAGCTCCGCGGCGGCCGACTCCGCCTTCTCGCGGTCCGCTGCGGAGACGATCACGCTCGCGAGCTCGGAGAAGGGGGGATAGAAGAACGAGCGGCGGAACTCGAGCTCCTGGGCGGCGAAGCCGTCGACGTCGTGCACGGAGGCCTGGCGGATCGCGGGATGACCGGGATGGAACGTCTGAACGTGCACCGTCCCCGGCTCCGCGCCCCGCCCCGCGCGGCCGGAGACCTGCGCGAGCAGCTGGAACGTCTTCTCCGCGGATCGAAAGTCCGGGAAGTTCAGGATCGAGTCGGCGGAGAGCACCCCGACCGCCGTGACGTTCGGGAAGTCGTGTCCCTTCGCGACCATCTGGGTCCCGATCAGACAGAGGGCGCGGCCCGAGAGCACGTCGTCGACGACCGCCTCGACTCCCCGGCGCCGCGCGGAATCTCGGTCGAGGATCGTCCAGGGAACGTCGGGAAAGAGCTCGGCGAACCGGTCCGCGACGCGCTCGGTGCCGGCGCCGATCGCCTCCAGGAGCGCGCCGCCGCACTCCGGGCATCGCTCGGGGCGCGGCCGGCGCTCGCCGCAGTAGTGGCAGACGAGGCGGCGCCCCCGCTCGTGGACCGTGCGCGAGACGCTGCAGTTCGTACAGCGGAAGTCGAAGCCGCAGTCGCGACAGAGGAGATAGGGCGCGAACCCCCGCCGCGGCTGGAGGAGGATCGCCTGCTCGCCGCGCGCGAAGACCGCGCGCAGGCGTTCGACGAGCGGCGCGGAGAAGAGCGGCACGCCCTTCTCCTCCGGCAGAGCCTTCTCGCGGCGAAGGTCGACGATCTCGACGGCCGGAAGCGGACGCGACTCGACGCGGGACGTGAGCTTGCCGAGCGCCATCCGGCCGACCCGCGCGGCATGGTACGTCTCCATCGAGGGAGTGGCGGAGCCCATGACGAGCGCCGCGGCGTTCGCCTTCGCGCGGATCGCCGCGACCTCCCGCGCGTCGTATCTCGGGCTCTCGCGCTGCTTGTAGGAGGAGTCGTGCTCCTCGTCCACGACGAACAGGCCCGGGTCGGCGATCGGGGCGAAGGCGGCCGAACGGGGACCGATGACGACCCGGGCTTCACCGGACCGGACCCGGTCCCACGCGCGGGCGCGCTCCCCTTCCGAGAGCGCCGAGTGGAGGACGGCGGCGCGGTCGGCGAACTGGCGGCGCAGCTCTCTCGCGAACACGGGGGTGAGCGCGATCTCGGGCACGAGCCACACGGCGCCGCGGCCGAGATCGAGAGTGGCCGCGATCGCCCTCAGGTAGATCTCCGTCTTGCCGCTGCCGGTCACTCCTTGGAGGAGCGCGGGGAGATAGCGCCTCTCCCGGATCGCGGAGAGGATCGTCTCCAGGGCGCCCGACTGTTCCGGCGTGAGGACGAAATCCGCGGCCGGCGTCCCGAACGGGGACGGGAACTCCCGCTCGCCGCTCCGGTCGGTCTGTTCGAACGTCGAGAGCACGCCCTTCGCGGCGAGCGTTCGGAGAACGGACGGCCCGGCCCCCGTCGCCGCCCGGATTTCCGCGGCGGTGGCGGGCCGGCCGAGCGCGTCGAGCCAGTCGGCCGCCGCGCGGCCGCTCCGGCTCCGGCGGAGAAGCGCGTCCCTTTCGGCGCGGTCGAGGCGGCCCGGAAGGTAGGCGATGACCGGACGTCTCCCCGCGCGCCGTTCCGCCGAGACGGCGCGGATCCAGCCGCGCTGCTCGAGCGAGCGCAGCACGTCGCGGGGAGGCCGCGCTTCCGGGGGCAGCTCCGCGATCCGAGCGCTCCGGCCGTCGGCGAGCGCCTCGAGAAGAGGGCGTTCCTCGCGCGGGGCGCGCGTCGCGGCCAGCGCTCCTTTCTCGGTGATCCGGTATCGCACCGAGCCGGCGGCGGGGAGGCGCGCGGGGAGGACGCTCTTGAAGACCTCGCCCGGCGCCGCGAAAAACCTCTGCGCGACCTTCGCCGCGGTCTCGAGGAGCTCGGGGGGGCAGACCGGCTCCTCGTCCAGGACCTCGAGCACGTCGCGAAGGACGACTTCCCGGGGCTCGGCTCGCGCAACCGGAGCGCCGGGGACGACGATCCCGGTGAGAACCCGCTCGCCGAACGGCACCCGCACGCGGGTCCCGGGCAGCGGCACCGCGAGCGTGTCCGGGACGCGATAGGTGAAGCTCCGCCGGATCGGAAGCGGAAGCGCGACGGAGACGGTGCGCATGAAGCCGTCAGCCCTCCGCCCGGAGGGCCGATCGCCGCTCGCTCGTGTTAAGTCTGCGAATGCGGCACTTCGTCCTCGTCCTCCGGGTCGTCGCGCACGAAGACGTGAGACCGCTGGATCGGATCCCAGCGGTACCGGCGCGTGCTCTCCTCCTCCTCGAGGTCGGGCGTGATCATGATCGAGTCGCGATCGACGGAGAGGTCGCCGTCGGCGAGCGACACGTCCCGCTCGAGGAATTTGCCCGGCGCGAAACGGTCGCGGTCCGTGCCGGTGAACACGGCGATGGAGAACCAGGGAGAGTCGCGGTCGGAGTCCCGGCGCACGAAGGCGAGCACGAAGTCGAGAATCCCGTCGTCGTTGACGTCGCCCCGGAGGAAGTACGGGTGGTATACGCCGTAGAGCTTCCGGAAATCGCTTTCCGCGTCCCGCCGGTCGGCGTCCGTGGCGACTCGCAGGTCGCGGTTGGCGCGCAGGAATTCTTCGACGGCGGTCCGCTCGGCGGCGCGCAGCGAGTACCCGGACCACACCGGCAGCGCGGGTGGGCGCGCCGGGCGAGCGCGCGGGTCGTTCCCCTCCGCGATCGCGGGCGCGCGCCGGCAGGCGAGCGCCGAGGACGCCAGCAGGACGGCGAGTCCGAGAATTGCGGCGGCGCGATTTCTCAGGCGGCCCGGGCCCTCCGCGTCGCCTCGTCCAGGCGAGTCGCGACGACCTCCCAGTTCAGGTTCTTCAGGAACGCCTCGAGATACGACTTCTTGTCGGTTCCGAAGTCGATCATGAACGCGTGCTCCCACGTGTCGAGCGCGAGAAGGTGCTCCTGGTGGATCATGACGCCGTTCGAGTGCTCCCAGATCTGGTTGTGGTGGAGCTTCTTGTCGATCCGGTCGTACGTCAGCAGGACCCAGCCCCCGGTCGCCGTTTCCGCGCATGCCTTGAGATCCTCTTCCCAGTTCGACTGGCTCCCGAAGGAGCCCTCCAGCGCGCGCGCCAGGTCGGCCTTCGGCTCCCGGCGCGCGCCGCCGAGGTTGTCGAAATACATCTCGTGCAGGTACACGCCATTGTATGGCACCGACTCCCGGCGCTTCAGCTCCGAGTAGCGGCCGTAGGAAAAGTTCGCGTTCGCTTTTCGGTCCTCGTAGGGGATCTTCTCGATCTCCGCCCGGATCTCGTTGATCTTCTTGACGTATCCCTCGTACAGCTTCAGGTGCTGCTCGATCTGCTTGGGCGAAAAGCCGGGCAGCTGGCCGACGAGGTGGTCGTACTTCTTCGAGCGGATCGCCATGCTTCCTCCTTCCGATCGCGCCGGCGGATCTCCCGCGGCGAGCCGGTTTTGAAGGATGCTACTGTTGCAAAGCGCGTGCGAGGGGGCGGTCGTTGGCCTCCGGCGGCAGGCGGGGAGGACTCTCTGAGACGCGAGATGGACAGCCTCGGAGCGCGCGAGATCCCCGACGAAGCCTACTGGGGCGCGCAGACGTCGCGGGCGATCGAGAACTACCCGATTTCCGGCGAGCGCGCCCACCCCGAGCTGATCGTCGCGTACGCGCGCATCAAGCGCGCCTGCGCCGAGACGAACCTCGAGATGGGCCGGCTCGACGCCGACAAGGTGCGGGCGATCGTCCAGGCCTGCGACGAGGTACTCGCCGGGAAGCACCGGGAGCAGTTCGTCGTGGACGTCTACCAGGCGGGCGCCGGCGTGTCCTTCCACATGAACGTCAACGAAACGATCGCCGGCCGCGCCGCGGAGATCCTCGCCAAGCCGCGCGGCGACCGGTCGTCGGTTCACCCGAACGATCACGTCAACCTGGGCCAGTCGACGAACGACACGTTCCCGACCGCGCTCCACCTCGCGGCCCTCTCCGTCGGGCGCGTCCTGTCGCAGGAGATCGAGCGCCTCGTGGAGTCGTTCGCCCGAAAGGGCGAGGAGTTCCGCTCGGTCGTCAAGTCGGGGCGGACCCACCTCATGGACGCGGTGCCCGTGACGCTCGGACAGGAGTTCCGGGCGTACGCGGCCGCGGTCTCGTACCGGCGGGACGCGATCGACCGCGCCCTGGACGGCTTGAGGGAGCTCGCCCTCGGCGGCACGGCGGCCGGGACCGGGCTGAACGCTCCCGCCGGCTTCCGGGAGAGGGCGATCGGCCGCCTTTCCGCCACGACCGGCGAGGCCCTCTCTCCCGCGCGCGACGCGCGTGAGGCGCTCCAGAGCCGCGCCGCGGCCGGCGACTACTCCGCGGCCCTGCGCGGCTTCGCCGTCGAGCTCGGCCGCGTCGCGAACGACGTGCGCCTCCTCGCGTCCGGCCCGGTGACGGGGTTGGACGAGATCCGCCTGCCCGCCGTGCAGCCCGGCTCCTCCATCATGCCGGGAAAGGTGAACCCCGCGATCCTCGAGTGCACGAACATGCTCTGCTTCCAGATCGTCGGCTTCGACACCGCGAACATGCTCGCCGTCGGCGGGGGGCAGCTCGAGCTGAACGTGATGATGCCCCTCCTCGCCTACAACCTGACACGCGGGCCGCAGCTCCTGATCAACTTCCTGCCGGTCCTGCGCACGCGCTGCGTGGACGGGATCACCGCGAACGTCGAGAAGTGCCGCCATTACCTCGAGGACTCCCCTTCCATCGTCACGGCGCTGACTCCGCGGATCGGCTACGCCACGGCCGCCGAGGTGTTCAAGGAGGCGGTCGCGCGCGGCGTGCGCGTGAAGGACGTCCTGCTGGAGAAGAAGATCCTGACCGAAGAGGAGCTCGCCGCCGCCATGACGCCGGAGGCGCTGCTCGGACCGCTCGAGTAGGCGGATTCGAGATTCATTTGAAGCGAGGAGGATCAAGAGAATGACCTGGCCGCAAGACTGGCAGACCAACGTCACGTTCCTGCTCCGG
>DASRPJ010000193.1:0-3134 GCA_035646435.1 Thermoanaerobaculia bacterium
AACTCGTCGAAGCCGCGCCGGTCCGCGTCCGGCGGCAGGAAGTCGGCGACCGGGCGCGCGTACCAGGCGTCGCCCCCCTCCCGGCGGAAGATCTCGACGACGTGCGCGAAGAACGTCTCCTGCTCCGCCGGGTCGTCGCGCCACGGATACACCTCGCGCTCGTCGCCGCGCACGGCGTAGAGGAGGGTGATCGGCGACCCCCAGCGCCTCTGACGGGAGATGACCCACTCCCGGCGGTTCTCGACCATCCCCGAGATGCGCTGCTCTCCCCAGGGCGGCTTCCATCGAACCCGGCCGATCGCTTCGAGCGCCGCCGACCGCACGTCGGTCGCCGGATCGTCGAGGCGCACGAACCACTGGATCGTCGCGCGGAAGATGACTGGGTTCTTGCAGCGCCAGCAGTGGGGGTACTCGTGGCGGAACGCGGTGTTCACGTCGAGAAGAGCGGCGGCTTCCTTCAAGTCGGCGACGATCTCGGGGTTCGCGTCCAACACCTTCTTGCCCCGGTACTTCTCGACCGTCGTGAAGCGCCCGGCCGCGTCCACCGGGGAGAGGATGGGAAGACCCTCGCGAGCCCCTGTCTGGAAGTCGTCCTCGCCGTGCCCGGGAGCGGTATGGACGAGCCCGGTGCCGGCATCCATCGTTACGTAGTCGGCCGCGACGACCCGGAAAGAGCGCCGTTCTTCCTCGGACGTCAGCTCCCCGCGCATCTCACTCGTCAGGGGGTGTCGGTATCGGAGCCCGACGAGATTACGACCCGAGGTCCTGGCGAGCTCGGTCAGATCACGCGGTGTCTCACTGCTCTCGGCCGCGACGTGCGCTTTCAGTTTCTCCGCAACGACGAAGAGACGACCGTCTGGATCTGACACCAGCAGATAGATCTCATCCGGGTGCACCGCGATCGCCAGATTGGACGGGATCGTCCAGGGTGTCGTGGTCCAGATCAGAAGCTCCGGTTCGCGCGGGCGCGGAAGATCGGTCAATGCCCGAGGTTGAAACACGGCATAGACCTGGTCTGGATCGGAAACCGGGAAACCCACGTAGATCGCCGGGTCCGTGCGCTCCGTGTACTCGAGCTCCGCCTCGGCGAGCGCGGTCTGGTCCGTGAAGCACCAGCGGACCGACTTCAGGGCCTGGTAGACGAGATTTTTCCGGTAGAACTCCCCGAACGCGCGCGCGATCTCGGCCTCGTACGAGGGACTCATCGTCGAGTAGGGGCGTTCCCAGAGTCCGCCCACCCCGAGGCGGCGGAACTCCTCGCTCTGGATGGCGATGAAGCTCGCCGCGTACTCGCGGCACGCCCGCCGGATCGCCACTGTGTCCATGTCCCGTTTCTTCGAGCCGAGCTTCTTGTCGACCTGCTTCTCGATCGGTAGCCCGTGGCAGTCGAAGCCGGGGACGTACGGGGCGTCGAAGCCCATCATCGTGCGGCTTCGCACGATCAGGTCTTTCAGGACCTTGTTCAGCACGTGGCCGATGTGGATGTTCCCGTTCGCGTAGGGCGGACCGTCGTGCAGGACGAACCGGGGCCGGCCCGCCGAAGCCGCGCGGATCGCGGCTTCGAGCCCCATCTCCTCCCACGCCGCGAGCTGCGCGGGCTCCCGCCGGGGGAGATCCGCCTTCATGGGGAAGGCGGTTTTCGGCAGATTGAGAGTCGCCTTGTAGTCGCCCGGGACGTCCATGTTCGAAGGGCGGAAGATAGCAGGGTCGCTTCGGCTAATCCCCCGTCAGGAAGGCCACGACGGCCGCGGCGGTCGTCTGGCCGTGCGTGATCGAGACCTCCATGCTCTTGACGTTCAGTCGCCGCGCTCGATCGAGCGCGCGGCCGTGGAGCGTCAGCGTCGGCTTTCCGCGCGGGTCCGGCTTCACCTCGATCTCCCGGAAAGCAACGCCCCGGGTCCCCGTGCCGAGGGCCTTCATCGCGGCCTCCTTCGCCGCGAAGCGGCCGGCGACGTGCTCGGCGCGCGCGCGCGGATGCCGGCGGCGCGCGGAAATCTCGCCCGGGAGAAACACGCGGTTGACGAACCGGTCACCCCATCGATCGAGGAGCCGGGCGACGCGGTCGACCTCCGTCAGGTCGAGTCCGAGAAGGAGCTTCACGGCTCGGGCTATCCCTTCAAGCCGAAGAATCGCGCGATCCGAAGGGAGAGGGGGGTCTTGTCGATGGTCTCCTCGACGTCCGGGCCGGCCTCCTGGAGCGCGGCCGCGGCGCGCTTTCGCCGCTCCTGCATGGTGAGCTCGAGCATCCCGCAGAGGGAAGGGTTCTCCCGGAGGATCGGGGAAATCGTGGACTTGTCGATCTCGAGGAGCGTCGCTTCCGTGAGAGCGCGGACCGTGGCGGTCCGGGTCTCGCCGGTCAGCAGGCTGATCTCGCCGAACGCGGCGCCTGGCTCGAGAACGGCGAGGCGCTGGCTGGATCCGACCTTGCCGTGGACCGAGACGCCGAGCCGGCCCGATTCGACGACGAACATGGACGACCCCCGGTCGCCCTCGCGCACGATCGTCTCACCCGCCGCGAACCGCCTCTCTCGGGCGCCGTCCGCGACCCGGCCCCGCGCCTCGTCGGAGAGGAGGGCGAAAAGATCGACGCTCGAGATCGCGGTCTCCACGGCGCTCCGCCGGGAGGGGGTCTTCAGCGGCCCGGCCTGCCACTGCCACTGCCGGGCCAGGGGATAGGCGAACGGGATGTTCTCGCGGTTGAGGCGGTACCACACCCTCTCTCGGACGGTCGAATCGACCTCGAGAAAGCGCGCGTAGTCTTCGAGCCAGTAGCGCAGCTGGTAGGAGATCCAGGAGCCGTCGAAGCTCTTCAGGTAAGCGACCGGCTCGGGGTAGGCAGCGATGCCGGGCAGCTCCCGGCTGGCCGCGGCGAGCGCGGCCATCGCCTGCGCCGGGGGAGTGTCGTACTCGAGGCCGACCTCGACGGTCCGCGCGATCGGTCTGCCGGGCCTCGGAAACACCTCGAGGTGCTCCCGGCTCGCGATGCTGTTGGGGATCAGGATCACGTTGCCTTCCATCGTGCGCAGCTTGATCGCGCGCCAGGAGAGCTCCTCGACTGTGCCGAGGATCTCGCCCGATCGGAGCATGTCGCCGACCTGAACGCTCTTCTCGAGGTGGAGCGCGAGGCCGGAGAA
>DASRPJ010000194.1:0-2591 GCA_035646435.1 Thermoanaerobaculia bacterium
TCGCCGCTGCCCGAGACCGAGATCGCCGAACGCCTCCGGCGCGTCAATTTGCCGCTCTACGCCCGTAAGGCCGGGACGGACGTCGCCGACCGCGCGCGCTCGGCTTCCGAGATCGTCGGCTACGCGTCGGTGCTCACCTCCGACGGCTGGCTGGCGACGCATCAGGCCGCGGTCGCGAATCCCGTCTCGGTCGCCGTCGACGGGCGGCTGCTCGAGCCCTCGGCCCAGGCCGTCGATCCGCGCACGGGCGTCGTCTTCCTGAAGATCGACGCGTCCACGCTCGACGTCAGCGGTTTCGAGGACACCGACGTCCTCCGCGCCGGCACGCCGCTGTACGCGGCCGCCGACGGGGGATTGTTCGCCGAAGCCGTGTACGCCGGCACGACGCCTTCCGACAAGAAAGTCCCGGCCGGCAGCCTGCGCAGCACGGACCGGTTCTCGCGCCTGTTCCGCCTCGACCGCGCCCTCGGCGCCCACGCCGTCGGCAGCGCGGTGCTGACCGTCGGCGGCAACCTGGCCGGCATCGTCGCGCCCGGCAGCGACGGCAACGACGCCTTCATCCCCATGCACCTCATCCGCCCGGTCCTGGTCGGCGTCTTCCGCAACCAGGCGCCGGAACGCGCCGTCCTGGGAGCCCACTACCTCGCCCTGGAGGAGACCGTCTTCACCGGACAAGGCTTCGGCGAGGCGTCCGGCGCCCGCCTGACCTCATCCCGGGCCCTCGGCCTCACGGCCGTCCGGGCCGGATCGGCGGCCGCCCGCTATGGCCTGCTCGACGGGGACGTCATCCTGGCCGTCGACGACGTCGTCCTCTCCGGAGGGCGCGACCTGGCCGAGCTGATCGGGGAATACGCGCCCGGGGCGAGCGCCCGCCTGGATATCCTCAGGTCCGGGGAGCGCCGGACCCTCGAGGTGACATTCGACTGACGGAAAGGGTACAATGGAGGAAGTATGACCCTGGACATCGCGCAACTGCTCGAACGGCACTGGAGGACGATCGCCGTCTCCGCCGTCTTGGTCATGGTGGCCGCCGCCGCCCTGAGTTTCGTGCGGCCCCTCGAATACTCCTCGACGATGCGCCTGCTCATCATCCAGAAGGCCGGCGTGAACCTCGACCCCTACACCGCCATCCGTTCGGCCGAACGCATCGCCGACAACCTGAGCCAGGTCATCTACACCACCGTCTTCTACGACAAGGTCACCGCCGCGGGGTTCGACATCGACCGCAGCTACTTCGACCCCGTCGAAACGCGCCGCCGCCAGCAGTGGGCGCGCATGGTCTCGACCCAGGTGACGCATGAGACCGGCTTCCTCCAGATTTCCGTCTACCACAAGGACAAGGAGCAGGCCTCGGAAATCGCCCGCGCCGTCGCCTTCGTCCTCACGACGGAAGGCAACCAGTTCATCGGCGGCCGCGATCTCGAGATCCGTCTCGTCGACTCGCCGCTCCAGTCGCGCTTCCCCGTCCGCCCCAACGTCCCCTTGAACGCCTTCCTGGGTGCCGTCATCGGCACCATCCTGAGCTCGCTCTACCTGGTCGTGGGGGAGGCCCGGCGCCACCGGCACCGCGTGACCTTCTCGGGAACCCACGCGTAACGCCCTGAACCCTGAAAACGGCCTTAAAAGGCCGTTTTTCGCGTTTTTAGGCTCAGGCGGTCTGCGCTTTGTCCCGGAGTCTTGACAAAACCCTCCGAATGTGGTTTACTGCTGGGTTCATTGAAATGCCCTCGTCGTGCCGCAGAAGCCCTGAAATCACCCGATGTGAAGCCGGGAGACACCTCCTCCTTGTCTTCCGGAATCCGTCGGGTGATTCCAGCGCTTCTTTCCGTCAGCTGACGGAGAGGACCGAATGGGCCGGGATAGTCCGGTGCGCTCGAAGAGTTCTTCAACAACAGGACAGAGGAGGTGCCCGATGAGGCACATGATCACGACCGCTTGCAGCCTGGTTCTCCTGGTCGCGGTCCAGGGCGCCGCCCTGGCCGACGACATGCCGATCCCCGGACCCCCGCCGACCGCCGGCGGGACGTGCGAGGTGAAGTTCAACGAGTGCGATGCCGCGCTCAAGTCCTGCGAGCAGGACAAGACGGATCTCTGGGCCTACGCGCAAGCGCAGTGCCCGGCCCTCCGCGACACGTCGCTCGACGAGGCTCTCGTGGAGTACCGCAAGCCACCGGCCAAGCCCCAGAAGCCGCGCGGCGGCAACGGCGGCGGGCGCAAGCCCGTCAAGCCGAAGCCCGACCCCAAGCCCCAGACGACGATCGGCATGGAACGGTTCACGTCCCATGCGGATTGCCCGGCTGGAGGCCTGGCGCTCACGACCCGGACCGGCGACAAGGTGATCGACACCAAGGTCGTCTGCGACGGTCGTGACGGAGCTCCCGGAGCGCCTGGCGCGAAGGGGGACAAGGGCGACCAAGGCCTCCAGGGTCCGCGAGGACTTCCTGGCAAGCCTGGTAGCAGCGGCGAGAAGGGACGCGACGGTTACAGTCGCATCCAGCTCGACGTCGGCATGCGCTTCGCCTCCATCTTCACGGCCGACCGGCCGGACGGATGGAGCGTCGGTCCCGAGATCGGGATGAAGTACTGGCTCT
>DASRPJ010000195.1:0-5064 GCA_035646435.1 Thermoanaerobaculia bacterium
AACGGGACGACGACCTGGTGCTCCGGATAGGCGCGATCCACGAGGAGCGCGACCGCCCGCTCCCGATCGACGGCCGATCGGACTTTGAACGCCGTCGCCATCGAGGTCCCGATGTCGATCGAGTCGACCCCGAGCCGCTCCCGCAGCTCGCGCCGCATCTCCTGGACGTTCGGGTCGAGCTCCGGCTGTCCGACAACGGCCGGCGTCAGGCCGTGCCGTCGAAGCGTCACGGCGCCCATTTCCCAGTTCCCGACGTGGCCGGTGACGAGGAGGAACCCGCGCCCCCCGCGGCGGCTCTTCGCGAGCACCCGCGCGTCTTCGTCGTAGGTCGTGATGCGCGGCGTGAAGGCTTCGCTGCGCAGGCGCCACACGTCGATCGTCGCCCGGCCGTACTCGAAAAAGACCGCCCGGGCGAGGCGGTCCGCCTCGCGGTCGGAGACCCCGAGCGCGTGCCGGAAGTTCTCGGCCATCCCGCGGCGGGTCTCCTTGAGCGTCGTCACGGCGATGCCGTTTCCGACGGTCGAGATCGCCTTCAGGACGGGCAGCGGCAGCCAGCGCGCCCCGTAGTGGAGGCCGCCGTAAACGATGCGGTTGGAGAGCCCGTGGCTCACCCACTTGCGGCGGGCGCGGCGGGGAGAGGGAGTGCGCGGGGAGGCGCCGGGGGCTTCGATGGCGGACATCGCCGCGCCGAGTCTACAATCGCGAGCGCCCGGCGATGAACAACTCGCGATGAACGTTCTCCTCCTCCGTCCCGACCCGGGCAACGAGCGTTTCGGTCTCGGCCCCTTCTTCCGCGTCGAGCCGCTCGGGCTCGAGTATCTCGCCTCCGCCCTCGCGGCTCGCGGCCACGAGGCGGCGATCGTGGACCTGCGATTCGGACGCCGTCTCCGCACGTGGGTCCGGCGCACGCGACCCAGGATCGTCGGGATCTCGTGCATGCACGCGCTCGAGTACGACCGCGTCCTCGAGACCGCGCGGGAGGTGCGCCGCCTCGCGCCCGATGCCTTCATCCTCGTCGGAGGCCACGCGGCCGCGGTGCACCCCGCGCCGCTCGAACGGCCCGAGATCGATGCGGTCTGCGTGGACGACGGGGAGGAAGTGATCCCCGCCGTCGCCGATGCGATCGCATCGGGCCGGCCGGTCGCGGAAGTGCCGGCGCTTCGCCTGTCGACCCCGGACGGGTGGATCTCGACCGCGCCGCTCGCCGAGCGCACGGCGCTCGATCACGTCCGTCTCCCGGCGCGGCACCTCGTCGAGCGCGACCGCAACCGTTACCACTGCCTCCTTTTCAAACCGGTCTGGCTGATCGAGACAGCTCGAGGATGCCCTTTCCGCTGCAACTTCTGCTCCGTCTGGCAGCTCTACGGCCGGTCGTTCCGCGAACGGTCGATCGGGGCCGTCGTGGACGACTTCGCGGCCGTTGGTGAGCACGTCTTCATCGCCGACGACCTCTTCTGGAACCGGCCCGAGCGGAGCCTCGAGCTCGCGGAGGCCCTGAAGAAGAGGGGGATCCGGAAGAGGTGGCTCCTCGTCCAGACCCGCACCGACGTCGCGTGCCGGAGGCCGGACCTGCTCGAAGCGTGGCGGCCCATCGCGAAGGACTTCGACGTCTTCTTCGGGCTGGAGGCGGCGTCGGACGAGGGCCTCACCGGCGTCGTCAAGGACACGGGAGTGTGGGCGTCGATCGAAGCGGCGCGGATCTGCCGGTCGATAGGCTTCGGAGTAACCGGCAACTTCCTCATCGACCCGGATTGGAACGAGGAGAACTTTCGCGAGCTCTGGGATTTCGTGAAGCGCCACGACTTCCAGCGCGCCGGCTACACGATCTTGACGCCGCTTCCCGGAACGGATCTCTACCGGAAGCTCGCGCCCGTGCTCGAAGGGCAGCCGTGGTTCAAGTACGACATGCACCACGTCCTCTGGGAGCCGCGGCTCGGGGCTGGGCGGTTCTTTGAGCTGTACGCGGAGACGTGGCGCCGCTCCATCCTGAACACGCGAGGCGAGAAGACGCTCGCCGACTGGATGAAGCAAGTGCGGCCTTCGCAGATTCCCTACATCACGCGCGTGATCCTCCGGACTCAGCGGATGATGAAAGCGAGCGCGTACCTCGATGAGCACGCCGCCACGGCGCTCCCGGCTCCGGAGATCCCGGCCGAAGCGATTCGCGCGTCCTGACCCCGAAGCGGTGCTTCTCGACCGCTGGCTTCCCGAGTTCGACGTCTCCAGGCGCTACGCGACCCGCATTCGGGCGTCCCGCGAGCGCGTCTTCGAGGAGATCCTCCGCTACGACTTCAAGAGCTCGCTCTCGACGCGCGTTCTCATGGCGCTGCGCGGATACGGAAGGCGGGCGCGGCGCGCGAGAGGCGAGCGGATCGTGACGCTGCCGGAATCGCTCGCGCGCTTCGGATTCACGCCCCTCGATGAGGAGCCCGGCCGGGAGCTCGTCTTCGGCCTCGTCGGAAGGTTCTGGCAGCCGAAAGGAGACCTCTGTACCGTTTCGGCCGCCGACTTCGCGGGCTTCCAGCAACCGGGCTTCGCGAAGGCCGCGTGGAACCTCCTGATCGAGGAGGACGGCCCGGGCGTGGCGCGCCTTTCGACGGAAACGCGGGTCCTCTGCATCGGCGCCGTCGCCCGGCGGAAGTTCCTCCTGTACTGGCGCGTCGTCGAGCCCTTCTCCGGCGTCATCCGGTGGAGCCTCCTGCGCGGCGTGCGCCGCGCGTCCGAGCCGGGGTCAGGTCTCCACTAACCACTATGGCACGTAAGCCATTGTGAGATAAGCCGTTACCGCTTTATTAAGGCCACCACATTAATGTTCGTCCAACTCACTCTGCCGTCGGGGCTTATCGGCATAGTGGTAAGTGGAGACCTGACCCCATAGGTATGCTCCGGCGGTGGGGTCGCCGCGCGTCTTCCTGCTCTCGCCCGCTCACTGCGGCGGATTGCGTGCCCGGGTCGTGCTCAATCCGCGCGCCGAGTTCGATCTCGCGCAAAGGCTGAGATCGCCGGAGGGGGCGCCGCTCGGGGAGGTTTTCAGCTTCCTGTCCGGACTCTACTTCCGAGGGAAGCTCGCCTACGCTCGCGCCTTCGCGGCGCCGCCCGCCGGCGCGCCGGGCATCCTCGTCATCACGACGACGGAAGGACTGCGCCCGCCGGAGGAGCCGACGACGCTCGCGCGGATGAAGCGGTTCGGCCGCGTCGACATCGACGAGACCGACCGGCGGTACCGGGCGCCGCTTCTGCGCGACGCGCGCGCCCTCGCGGAGCTGGCGGGGGAGCCCTGCGAGGTCGTCCTGCTCGGAAGCGTCGCCACCGGAAAGTACGTCGACGTCCTCTGCCGCGTTTTCGGGGACCGTCTGCTGTTCCCGTCCGACTTCGTCGGCCGCGGCGACATGAGCCGCGGGGGGCTGATGCTCCGGCGAGCCGCCTCCGGGGAGGAACTCCAGTACGTCTCCGTCGCGGGCGCCGTCCGCCACGGCCCGCGCCCTCCGAAGCTCCCGCGGCTGCCGCGCTCCGCCCCGGGGCCCCGCGCGTGAGCCCGCGGCCTCCCGCGACGCGCAACTACCACCCGGCGCGCCGGAGCGCCGCCTCCGCCCCGCGAAGAGCGCGCAAGCCGTCGCGCCCCGTGATCCCGCGCGACGCCGACGACGTCGTCCTGACGGTCGACGGGCGGGAAGTCCGCCTCACGAACGTCAACAAGATCTTCTGGAAGGACGAGGGGATCACGAAGGGCGACCTGCTGCAGTACTACGCGGACGTGTCGCAGTGGCTCCTGCCGCACCTGGCCGACCGGGCGATGGTCATGAAGCGCTATCCGCACGGCGCGGACGGGGAGTTCTTCTTCATGAAGCGGGCGCCCTCGCCGCGGCCGGACTGGATCAACCTCTGCTCGATCGAGCACTCCTCCGGCAACGTCATCGACTTTCCCATCATCCAGGACCTCCCGGCGCTTCTGTGGGTCGTGAATCTCGGCTGCATCGACCTGAACCAGTGGTACGCGCGGTGCGACGACGTCGACCGCCCCGACTACGTCCACTTCGACCTCGACCCCGTCCCCGGCGCGACGTTCGAGAAAGTCCTCGCGAGCTCGCTTCTCGTCCGCGAGGCGCTCGAGGCTCTCGGGATGCCCTGCTACGCGAAGACGACGGGCTCGAAGGGGATCCACGTCTACGTGCCGATCGTCCGCGGCCCGACGCAGAAACAGGTCTGGACGTTCGCGAAGGAGCTCGCGCGGGCGCTCGATGCGCAGAAGCCCGACCTCGTCACCGCGGAGTACAAGGTGGCGAAACGCCCGAAGGGCCGCGTGCTCGTCGACTACAACCAGAACGCGTGGGGCAGGACGCTCGCGTCCATTTACTCCGTGCGCCCGAAGCCGAGGGCAACGGTCTCCACGCCGGTGACGTGGAAGGAAATCGAGCGAGGAGTATCGATCGAGGACTTCCGGATCGACAACGTGCCGGCGCGGCTCGCGAAGGTCGGCGACCTGTGGGCGCCCCTTCTCGCGAAGACCGGCCGCTTCCGACTGGAGAAGTTCGTCCCGGGCGAGGCGCGATGAGCCTGCCGATCCCGACGACCTACCCCGTCATGGAGGCCCTGCTCGTCGACGAGATCCCGACGGGTCGCGACTGGCAGTACGAGCCGAAGTGGGACGGATTCCGATGCCTCGCCTTCAAAGACGGTCACTCGATCGCGCTGCAGTCGAAGTCCGGACAGCCGCTCGCGCGGTACTTTCCCGAGCTCGTCGAGGTCCTGAAGAATCTCGAGCCCGAGCGCTTCGTCGTCGACGGCGAGATCGTGATTCCCGTCGGCCGCTCGATCTCGTTCGACAGTCTGCTCCAGCGCATCCATCCTGCGGAGAGCCGCGTCAAAATGCTCGCCGAGGAGACGCCGTCGATCTTCATCGTTTTCGACGTTCTCGTCGACGAGAAGGGCCGCTCCCTCGCCGGCGAACCGCTCGCGAAGAGGCGGCCGCTTCTCGAAGCGTTCGCGCGGCGATTCTTCCCGAAGGGCGGGAGCCTCCGACTGTCTCCGGCGACGACCGACGTTGCGGCCGCAAAGAGGTGGCTC
>DASRPJ010000196.1:0-5451 GCA_035646435.1 Thermoanaerobaculia bacterium
CCGGTGTCGATCCCGAAGATGTACGACATCACGATCGAGTCGTTGATGTAGTTCTTCGGAACGCCGCCGGAGATGTAGAGCGCCGCGGTCGCCGGACTCTTGACGACGATCTGGGTGAGCTCGTAGTTGTCCCGGATCGACGAGATGGTCATCGGCTCCCGCCCCGATTCGCGCATGCGGTGGTAGTGCTCGGTCAAGCCGATCCCGATCGACGAGTCGTTCAGCGCCGGCACGAAGAGCGGAACGCCGCGGCGCGCGCAGGCCCCCAGGATCGATCCCGCGTCGTCTCGGGCTCCGTCCGCGAGGAGGTTCAGGAAGGCGCGCGAGGAGAGGCTCGTGCCCGCGAGAGAGTCCGCGAACTGGGACACGGCGAGGTCCGTCTTCCAGTACTTCTCCTCGTCGATGAAGGTGTCGTAGAGACGATCGATGTAGAGGTCACGCAGCTCCTTGTCGTCGGCGTTCACGCTGCCGTGGTAGTGCCGCCCGCCGCGCGCCTGGTAGAGGTCCTGCGAGACGATCGCGCCGGTCGAGACGACGACGTCCACCATGTTCTGCTCGATCAGGTCGGTGATGACCTGGCGCATGCCGGCGGCGATCAGGGAGCCGGCGAGGCCGAGGAAGATGGTGGGGCGATCCTTATCGCGGAGCATCGCCTCGAAGACGGCGGCGCAGTTTCCGAGCGCGCGGGCCTGGAACGAAGCGTCACGGTACGCGTCGAGGAGCTCCGCGACGGTGGTCTTCGGACCTACCTTGACGGGCGTCGTCGGACGGCCGAGGAGCGCCTTTTTGCGCTTGCGGTCGACGCCGACCGCCGCGGCGTGGATGTACTCGCGGGCGGTCTGGATCCCTTTGTCTCGTTTCGATCCCATCGGCGCGGCCCTCCCGAAAGAATGCGGTACGCGGCCATCGCGGCGGCGTACCCGGAGTCGATGTTGACCGCCGTCACCCCGTTCGCGCACGAGTTCACCGCGGCGAGGAGCGACGCGATCCCTTCGAAAGCGGCGCCGTAACCGCGCGAAGTCGGAACGGCGATGATCGGACGACCGACCAGGCCGCCGAGGACGGAGAAGAGCGAGGCTTCCATCCCCGCCACCGCGAGGACGATGTCGGCTTTCTCGATTTCCTCGAGCCTCGAGAGGAGGCGCAGGATCCCGGCGACCCCGACGTCCGGTACGGTCGAGGAGGCGACCCCCAGATACTCGAGCGTGCGCCGGGCCTCCTCCGCCACGAACGTGTCCGCCGTCCCGGCCGTGACGACGACGACGTTTCCAGCGACCCGCGCGAGCGGCTTCCCGACGGAAAGCACGAGCGTCGCGGAACGCTCGTCGTAGTCCGCCCGGCCGGGAAGGGGAAAAACCGCGACTTCCGACCACTCCTGCGGAAAGAGCCGCGTCACGAGGACGTCGTGGGCGCGGGCGAGCTGGCGGCAGATCTCGGCGATCTGGGTCGGGGTTTTCCCCTGTGCGAGCACGACTTCCGGGAAACCGACGCGGCGGAGCCGGTCGAAGTCGAGCGTGTAGTCGGGCGTCTGCACGGCGGGGATGATATCCGTGCCTCCCGTCGCTCCGCCTTCCTGTCATCCCGAGCGAAGCGAGGGATCTGGTTCTCTTTCGAGAGGGGACCAGATTCCTCGTCGCTCCGCCTCGGAATGACAGAACGAGGGTCTTTCGGAACCCTTCGCCCGCGCCTGTCATCCTGAGCGAAGCGAAGGATTCCGTGCGCTTCGACCGACATCTTCCGCTCAGGGCACCGTCCCTCCGCTCCTCGGACAGAAGCAGTGTGATGACAGCCGGAAAAAAGAGGCGTATCTTCACCGCTCGTTCTTTGATTCCGTTCGGTCGAGGGAAGCGGGTGAGAATCCCGCGCGGCCCCCGCCACTGTCACCGGGGACGCCCCGGGCAAGAAACCACTGGACGCGTGAGATCGAAATACGGTCGCGCGCCCGGGAAGGAGCCCGACGGCGAATGATCCGGAAGTCAGGAAACCTGCCGGACGGAACGCTTTCTCCGACGGGGCAAGGAGAGGGGGCGCGGTCTCGACTTCCCGAGGCGCGGGACGCCCTCTCCGTCGCCGGAGAGATTCGTCTCGTCGAACGGGAGGTTCGAATGACGATCGCGGTCCTGCTCGTTCTCCTCGGCGCTCTTTCCCGTCTCGTTCCTCATCCGCCGAACTTCGTGGCCATGGGCGCGATCGGCCTCTACGCCGGCGCCCGGCTTCCGCGCCGATGGGCGTGGGCCGTTCCGATCGCGGCAATGGCGTTCTCCGACCTCCTGATCGACTGGGGCACGGGCCGAAAGGCGATCACGCTCGTGCGAGTCGCCGTCTACGGCTCCTTCGCGCTGATGGTTTTCCTTGGACGGCGGCTTGCCGTGAGGGCGCGCCCCGGAGGGCTCGCGGCGATCTCGGCCGGCGGAGCGGTCGTCTTCTTCCTGACGACGAACTTCGCCGTGTGGGCGACTCTCGGAACATATCCGGCGACGCCGGCGGGCCTTCTCACCGCCTATGTAGCGGCGATCCCGTGGTTCTGGAACACTCTGGCGGCGGAGCTCCTCGGGACTGCGCTTCTGTTTGGGCTCGACACGTTTGCCCGGCGGGAATCCGCAAGCCGGGCGATCCGCGGAGTTGCCGCGACTCTTTTCGTCCTCGCCTCCTGCTCTTCGTCCGCGCAAGCCCAGATCCCGCCCTTTTCCGAAAGCGTCGTGGTGACCGCGACCGCCGCCCCGGAAGAGATCGAGGAAGTCGGCTCGGCGGTCACCGTCGTCACGCGCGAACAGATCGAGAGGAACGGCTGGCGCACCGTGCAGGACGCGCTGCGATCGGTGCCGGGCGTCGACGTCGCGCAATCCGGCGGGCCCGGTGCTCAGACGTCCGTCTTTCTTCGCGGCGCGAACTCCACGCACACGCTCGTTCTCGTCGACGGCGTGCGCGTGAACTCTCCGTTCTTCCCCGGCTACGACTTTTCGCTTCTCTCGACCGAGAACGTCGAGCGCATCGAGATCGTCCGGGGGCCCTTTTCGGCGTTGTACGGCTCGGAGTCGATCGGCGGCGTCGTCCACGTGTTCACCCGGCCGGCCGGCACGGCCCTCTCGGGGCGCGTGTTCGGCGAAGCGGGCAACGCCGACCAGCGCGAGCTCGCGGCGTTCGCGACCGCGGGCACGGCACATCTCGGAATCGCGGCGAGCGCGCGGGATCGGCGCGAGGACGGCGACCGCGAGAACGACGACTGGCGCGAGCAGTCCGGCTCGGTGAGAGTCGAAGGGCGTTTCGGCGAAACGCGCATCGCGCTTGAGGGATCCATTGCCGACGGCGAGCTCGGGCTGCCCGGTCCGGTCGGCGCCGAAACGCGGGACAACCGGTACCTGCCGCGCGAAGAGCGGGTCATCCTTCCCGCAACGTTTCGGCCGGCCCCCGGGCATTCCGCGAACGTGACCCTGGGGTGGATTCGTTCGCGGCCCGCCTTCGACAGCCCCTCGTTCCAGTCGCAGACCGACGCGCGGACTCTCGAGGCGCGAGTCGCCGACACCTTCTCGGCGGGTGTCCAGCGAGTGACCGTCTTCGGCGAATGGCAGCGCTGGCGGGTCGAAGACTCCTCGAACTTCGGCGTGAACCTGGACGGGAACGACGCGACGATCTGGAGCCTCGGCGCGGAAGATTCGATCGAGCTCGGACACGGATGGCTCGTGACCGCGGGCTTTCGGTACGATGACCACTCGCGCTTCGGCGACGTCTGGAGCCCGCGGGGAACGGTAGCGTGGCGGACGCCGCGCTGGAAGATCCGGGCATCTGGCGGAACCGGTTTCCGCGCGCCGTCGGTCGGAGAGCTCTTCTACCCGTTCTCGGGCAATCCCGACCTCGATCCCGAGCGTTCCACGTCCTTTGACGTCGGCGCCGACTACGGGACCGCGGGCGGGCGCGCGTCCGCTACCCTCTTCTCGAACGAGTTTCGCGACTTGATCGTCTACGACTTCGCGACCGGCCTGAACTTCAACGTCGGTCGCGCGCGGTCCCGCGGCCTCGAGCTCTCCTGGCGCCAGAAGATCGCGACGGCGGCGTCCTTCGACGCGGGCTACACGTATCTCGACACCGAAGATCGCGACACCGGTCTTTCGCTCCTCCGCCGCCCGCGCCACAGCGGGTTCCTCGGAGTTTCGATCGCGCCGACCGCCCGCCTCGAGATTTCGCCGCGCGCGGTCTTCGTCGGAAGGAGAAGCGACGTCCGGGCGCTCGCGACCACGGAACGGGTCGAATCGCCTTCCTACCTCCGGCTCGACCTCTATGCGCGCTATCGGATCGGTTCCCTCGCTCCCTTCCTGCGCGCCACCAACGTGAACGATCGGCAATATTCGGAAGTCGAAGGCTTTCCCGCGGCCGGGCGGCGGATCTCCGGCGGACTGGAGGTTTCTTTCTGATGCCGCGCATCACGAAGGTCTACACGCGCACGGGAGACGACGGCACGACCTCTCTCGGCGGAGGGGCCCGAGTCCCCAAGGACTCCGCTCGCATCGACGCCTACGGCACGGTGGACGAGCTGAACTCCGCTGTCGGGGTCGCGCTCGCCGAGGGCTTGGTTTCCGAGATCGCCGGTCCACTCAGAAGCGTTCAGAACGACCTCTTCCACGTCGGCGCCGATCTCTGTATCCGGGAAGAAGACAAGGCGCGGACGCCGGCCCCTCGCGTGGAGCAGCGGCACATCGACGAGCTCGAGCGCCTGATGGATGACCTGTCTCAGCACTTGTCGCCCCTCGAGAACTTCGTCCTGCCGGGGGGGTCGCGCGGCGCCGCGGCGCTCCACCTCGCGCGCACGATCTGCCGGCGGGCCGAGCGGCTCGTGATTGCCCTGTCGCGGGAGGAAGCCGTCGGGCCCTTCACGATCGCGTATTTGAACCGTCTGTCCGATGCGCTCTTCGTGATGGCCCGTTTCGAGAATCACCGGCGCGGCGTGGAGGACGTCCTCTGGAACAGCCGGGCGTGACCCCTCGGATCGTCTCGCTCCTCCCATCGGCGACCGAAATCGCCTGCGCCCTCGGATTCGCCGGCGCGCTCGTGGGGCGCTCGCACGAGTGCGACTTTCCCGCCGGGGTCGAAGCTCTTCCGGTGTGCACTTCCCCGAAGCTCGACCCGGCCGGATCCGCCGCCGAAATCCACCGCGCGGTCTCGGCGCTCGTCGCCGAAGGCCTTTCGGTCTACCGCGTGGACGAGGAGCTTCTCCGCGAGCTCTCTCCGACGCACGTCCTCACCCAGGTGCATTGCGAAGTGTGCGCGGTCAGCCTCGGCGACGTCGAGGCGGCGCTCGAGAGCTGGACCGGCGGCCGCCCGCGGATCGTCGCACTCGCCTCCGCGAGCCTCGACGATGTTTTCGTCGACTTCGAGCGGGTGGCGGAGGCGCTCGGGGCGCCGGGTCGCGGTCGGTCGCTCGCGACGGATGTGAGGGCGCGGATGAGCTCCGTCGAG
>DASRPJ010000197.1:0-3405 GCA_035646435.1 Thermoanaerobaculia bacterium
TGAAAACTTCCGTGAAGATCTCCTGGCTCTCGCGCGAGTAGAGGAAGGGGATGTTCGACATGGACTCGACGCCGCCCGCGACGATCGCATGCGCGTCCCCCCCCGCGATGCGGTACCAGGCGTCGGTGATCGCCTGGAGACCCGATCCGCAGAGCCGGTTCACGGTGAAGGCGGGAACTCGCCGCGGAACGCCCGCGAGGAGCGCGGCGACCCGGGAGAGGTTCACCGCGTCCGGCGGCTGGGCGATGTTCCCGAAGACGACCTCGTCGAGGTCCTCGGCTTCGAACCCGGTCCGCGCGAGGAGCTCCGTCGTGACGATTCGCGCGAGCTCCTGGGCGGGGACGTCCTTGAGCTCGGTCCCCGCCTTCGCGTAGGGGGTCCTCAGCCCATCGACGACGACGACCTCACGCGACATGCGCCTTCTCGGCGGCTCGATACATGGCGTCGATCAGTTCTTTGTACCGGCTCTCGAGAATGCGGCGCTTGACCTTCAAGGTCGGCGTGATCGAGCCGTCCTCGATCGTCAGGTCCGAGGAGAGGATCGCGAAAGCGTGGATCTGCTCGTGGTGGGGCTTGTCGGCGTTGTACTCGTCGATCTCCTGCTGGTAGAGCCCCCTCACGACCGGGTCGGAATCGAGCTTCGCCCAGTCGACGGTCCAGTCGGACGACCTGACGTGCTCGCGCAACCGGTCGAAGTTCGGGACGATGACGGCGGCAATGAACTTGTGCCGGTCGCCGAGCACGATCGGAACTCCGATGAACGGCGAGCCCTTCAGCTCGTTCTCGATCGGCTGCGGGGCGACGTTCTTGCCCCCCGCGAGCACGATCAGGTCCTTCTTCCGGTCAGTGATGACGAGAAAACCGTCCTCGTCGAGCTTGCCGATGTCCCCCGTGTGAAACCAGCCCTCCGGGTCGATCGCCTCGGCCGTCGCCGCCGGCTTGTTGAAGTAGCCCTTCATCACGTGGGGGCCGCGCGTCAGGATCTCTCCGTCCGGCGCGATCCTCACCTCGACGTTCGCGAGAGGTTTCCCCACCGTGCCGAGCCTCCACGCGTTCGGCCCGTTGACGGCGATGACGGGCGACGTCTCCGTCAGGCCGTAGCCCTCGTAGATCATCACGCCCGCGCCGACGAAGAACTCCGCCAGGTCGCGCGAGAGCGGCGCTCCGCCCGAGACGGCATACCGGAACCGGTTCCCGAGCGCGTGCCGGATCTTCGAGAAGACGAGCTTGTCCGCGATCTTCGCCTTCCGCGCGAGCCCGCCCGGCACCGGCTGGCGCCGCTCCTCGTACGCGACCCTCTCCCGGCCGACCCCGACCGCCCAGTAGAAGAGCTTCTTCTTCAGCCCGCTCCCCGCCTCGACCTTCTCGATGATGCGCGCGTGGACCTTCTCGTACACGCGCGGGACCGCGCCGAAGGCGTGCGGGTTGACCTCGACGAAGTTGTCCTTGAGCTTGTCGATCGACTCGGCGTAGGCGATCGAGGAGCCCCGGTACAGGTAGGCGTAGTCGAGCATCCGCTCGAAGACGTGCGACAGCGGCAGGAACGAGAGCGCGACCGCGTCGCCCGTGATGGGAACGACCTCGCAGGAGGCCGTGACGTTCGAGACGAAGTTCGAGTGCGTGAGCATCGCGCCCTTCGGCTCCCCCGTCGTCCCCGACGTGTAGATGATGGTCGCGACGTCCTCCGGCTTCACGCGCGCGGCGCGCTGCTCGAAGACCGCCGGGCTCATCTCGAGCGTCGGGCGCCCCTTGTCCGCGAGGGCGTTGAAGGAGAGGTATCCCGGCTCGGCGGGAGGGCTCGCGTCGATCGCGATGACGTGGTCGAGCGTCGGACACTGCGCCTTGATCTGGAGGACCTTGCCGAGCTGCTCGAGGGTCGAGACGAAGATCGCTTTCGCGCCGCAGTCGTTGACGAGCGGCGCGATCTGGTGCGCGGGGAGGGTCGGATAGATCGGGACCGACCAGGCGCCCGCGCAGAGGATCGCGTAGTCGGCCATCGCCCACTCCGGCCGGTTCTCCGACAGGATCGCGACCCGGTCGCCCGGCTGCACCCCGAGCCCGTTCAGCCCGAGCGAGACCGAGCGAACCGTGAAGCCGAAGTCGCGCGCCGAGATCGGAGTCCACGCGCCGCCGACCTTCGAGATCAAGAGGTCCGGCTTCCCGGAAGCCGCCGCGGAGAGGAACACGTCACAGAGGGTCCGGACTTCGGTCGCCATGGCCTCCCCCTATCGCAAAGGTCCCGCGATTCTGTCGCGCCGCACGGGGGGAATCAAGGAAATGAGATGCTGCCGCGTGAATGGCGCTGGCGCTCACGCTCGGGACGCTCCTCTCGATCGCCGGCCTCCTCCTCACGTCGATCCAGGGCGTCTCGCTCGCCACGGGGCTCGAGGTGGCCGGCCCTCTCGCGAAGACCCTCGTCACCCGGCACGTGGCGCTCGCCATCCCGACCGTGATGTTTTCGCTCTTCTCGCAATCCATGGTGATCTTCTTCTTCATCGGGACCGGCCGGCTCGTGAAGGACGAGGTCGCGCGCTATCCCGAGGAGGACCGGCGCCGCGTGTACAGGGCGCTTTCGCAGTTCAAGCGGCGGACGTCGCCGCCCGCCACCTTCGCGCTCCTGTCCTCGATCGCGGTGTTCGTCCTCGGCGGCGCCGTCCACACGAGGGCTCTCCCGTCGTGGACTCACCTCGCCGCGTCGCTCGCGGCCCTCCTTCTCCACGCGTGGGCGCTCGTCGCCGAGTGGCGTGCGTTCGGCGACAACGCGCGCCTGATGGCCGACCCGCGGCGGTACGTTCGAAACGGATACGAGCCGGCCTAGCGGATCTGGACGGTTACCGTCGCCCCTTCGGACACGGTGAAAGGGTACGTGCTTTCACCCGACGGGCCGGGGACGATCAGCCGGTACGACCCGGGGGCGACGTGCTCCCACAGCGAAGCGGGGGGATTCACGGTGACCCCACCGTCCCGCCGCCAGCCTCCGACCGGATAGACCGCGCCGTTCGCGTCCACGACACGGCCCGCGACGGTTGCCTCCGACCGGACCTCCACCCGTCCTCCCGGCGTCAGCGCCAGATTGATCTTGGAAGAAGGGACCACGAGTGCCGGCAGCGTCCGGGGCGCGTAGCCGCCGGAGAATAGAAACAGCGAGTAACTCCCCGGCCCGAGCGAGGAGATCTCGCCATCCCCCTCGGAGTCGAGCGACACGCCGCCAGAGAACGCGACCGTCCCCGTGGACGAGAAAGCGTTCACGTACAGGTCGCGCAGCGGAAGCCCGGTCAGGCCGTCGACCGCGCGGATCGTGACTCCGGCGCCGCGCGCGAGGGCGACGTTCACCTCGACACCGGAGGACCCGACCGAGACGGGCTGCGTCTTTAGCTGGTATCGCTCCTTCCTCGCGGTCAGCTG
>DASRPJ010000198.1:0-3299 GCA_035646435.1 Thermoanaerobaculia bacterium
GAGCCTTCCGGCCAGCTCTGGAGCCCCCTCCTCGCGCCGAGCGCGCCCCTGCATCCGTGGCTGCTCGCGCTGTTCCTGCCCGTCTCCTCCGATCCCGTTCGGAGCGGCCGGCTCCTCTCGGTTCTTTGCGGGGTATTGCTCGTCCCCGCGCTCGCCTGGGCAGCCTGGCGGCTCACGACCGCACTCGCCACGGAGGCCCGGAGCGTTGCTCCCGCGACCTCGCTTGCCGCAGCGGCTCTCGCCGCCGCGTCACCCTTTCTCGTCTTCTCGGACCGGATCGCGCGTGTCGACTCTCTCTTCGCGCTCGAGACCGCACTGGCCGTCGGCCTGGCCGTCTCGCTGGCCGAGCGCCCTTCTTCTCGCGCCGCTATCCTGTTCGGCCTCCTCATGGGGTTCACGATGCTCACGAGGCAAGCGGTGAGCTATCCGCTCTGGCTGCTCCCGCTCGTCGCTTCGCTCCTTTATCCATCCCGGGAGGGAGGGCGGCCCGTCTTCCGCGGCATGGCGATCGCGACCCCCGTTGCGCTCGTTCTCTGGATTCCGATGCTCCTGGCGCCCGTCTCGACCGATCTCGCGACGCGGATCTTCCATGTCTCGTCGTCGCGGCCTTCGCTAGGATTCCTGGACGGCGCCGCTCTCGTCGCTCGAAACGCCGGAGTCGCCGGTGCGGCGTTCTGGACCTATCTCACACCGCCGATCTGTATCGCGGCGGTGGCCGGTTTCGCGATCGCCGCCGCGACCCACCGGCGCCTCTTCTCGTTCCTCGCAGCGTGGGGAGCGATCGTGCTCCTGCCCCCCCTCTTCTTCGCGATCGACTACTTCCCGCGTTACGCGCTGCCCGCGGCGCTCCCGCTGCTCGTCGCGGGAGGACTTGCCGTCGCTTCCGGTGGGGCCCGCGCGGGCCGATGGCTCGGGGCGGCGCTTCTCGCTCTCCTCGTCGGGTGGGGCTTGAAGGACGTCTGGCGAGGCGTGACGGACTGGGGACGATGGCGCTTTCTCCCGATCGACCGCCGGCAATTCGTGAGCGGCTGGTCCGCGGGATACGCCTCCGAGAGGACGGCCGACTTCCTCGTCGGGCTTTCCCGCCGGACGCCGGTCTGGGTAGTCCTTCCGAAGGTCTCGGGCAATCCGTCGGACGCGATCTGGCTGCGACTCGACGGAAAGCCGAACATTCGACTCTTCTACGCCGAGGATTTCCTGACGCGTCCGGTCGTCGCGCCGGCCGGCCGCGGCCGCGTACGCCTGCAGGGCGACATCTGGGCGGGTCGGCCGGTCGAGATGGTCACTCTCGAGCCCGCTTCCTCGATCCTCTTCGTATCCACCGACCCCGTGTTCCTCGGTCGCGCCGGCTGGGCGCCCGCGGCGGACGTCGTCCCGCCGCGCAATCCGGGGGCGCGTCTTCTGGCTCGATTCGAAAACCCGCCGGAAGGCGGCGTCGGCTCGGCGAACGCCGTATTGGTCTTCCGGCTGTCCCTTCCGACGGCGTCAGGGAACTGAGTCGAAGGAACCCGGAGTCGACGGGACGTCGAGTCCGGCGTGCGCCCACCAGTCGAGCGATCCGTTCCGGATGCCGGTCGAAGGAGAGAGCGACTCGCCCCGCTCGCGAGTTGCGCGGGCCCGCCAGGGGGGCGGGATCACCGGGAAGAGAAGATAGCCGACCCCTCCATACGAACCGAACGAAACCAACCTGATCTCGACCGGCCCGATACCGTTTGCATCGAGGAGCGACTGCGGCAACGGCATCCCGATCGTGGGCGCGCCGCGCGCATCGTCGGCGTCGCTGCGGTAAAGGGCGGTTCCGTCCGACGCGAGGACCATGACGTGCGCGGCAGATGGCACGACCGGCGCCGCGACTCGGACGTGGAGTGTCGCGGGCGCCTCTCGGGGGAGCGATCCTCTCGGGATTCGCTGGCGGATCGAGACGCTCCCGCTCTCGATGCGTCCCCATTCTCGGTCGAGCACGTGTGCCTGCGTGGCGGCGAGGATGACCGAGGCTGAAAATGCGGCAGCGAGGACGATTCGTTCGGTCCTTCCCGGGCCCCTCCGCGAAGAGGCGGCGACGGCGGCAAAGAGAAACAGCGGCGGCAGGAAGGGCAGCACGAACCGGGGGCGGGAGCCGATCAGGAGGTTCTGAACGACGAGGAGCGCCAGGAGAACAAGGCCCGCCGGGCTCCGGCGGAGAACGAGAATGGATGCCGCGAGGACGATGAACGGCGTTGCGACTCGGGAGGCCCCGGTCAACCGTCCGTACGCGGGCGACCATCGGCTGTCGTAGAACTCGGTCCCGAGAACGCCGTGGAGCGCTCTCCAGAGGAAGTCCCGACGGACGTCCGTCCCGTTCATCGCGAGTGCCGCCCTCCAGTTCGACGTGGCTGCGGCCAGCTCGCTCCGCTCGATGTCTCTCTGCGATGAGATCCGCGCGGGTAGGGAGGAACTGGCGATCCAGCCGTAGGGCACGCTCGCTTCGAGGATCGGCCGCGAGAGCCCGCGAAGCGCACCGTCGGAAGGTCCTCGGGTCGCGAGCCAGACCGGGACGAAGACCAAGGCGAACCCGCTCAGGAGAGGCGGCGCGACGCGCCACTCGCGCCTCGCGGCAAGGGTCGCGAGCGCGAGCACCAGCGCGATCCCGCCGACGTTCGGGCGGACCCAGAAAAGAAGTGCCGTCGCGAGGCCCAGAGCGACTTGCCCCGTGCGCGTCCGTGGAAGGTCTAAGAGCCGCGCGGCGATCGGGAGCAGAAGCGCGGCCGCGACCGCCTCCGGCATGACGGCGCTTGCGGAGTCGCGCACGCGGAGGAAAAGGATGAGGACGACGTAGACCGCGACTCCGATGCCCCATCCACGGCGACGCGCAACGAACCACGACGTCCATGCAATCGAGAGCCAGAGGAGGATCGACTGGACGACGACGATTGCACGTTCCTCGTCGGACGCTGGCGCGACGGCAGTGACGAGGCGCAGGAAGAGGAGATACGCGGGCTTGGCGGGGTGGGCCGGCTGCTCCGCTCCGAGCGGCGCCGACGGGACCGCGCTCACGATCCCCACGCCCCGGCGCGCCCAGTCGAGGTCGAGCGAGCTGTCGGACCAGAGGACGACCGGAGCGGAGAAAGCCGGCCAGAGATAGAGGAAGAGGCCCGAGAGAGCGAGGAGGAGAAGGAAACCCGCGCGCCGCTTCAAAGCTCTCCGAGGAGCGTCTCGGGAAGTCCGCCAAAGGCGCCGGACGACATCAGCAGCATCACGTCGCCGGGGCGCGCGCTCTCCCGGAGGATCCCGGGGATCTCCGCGAGGCTTTCCGGCGCGAA
>DASRPJ010000199.1:0-3440 GCA_035646435.1 Thermoanaerobaculia bacterium
GGACGGGAGAGACCGAGAGGGTCGAGTCCGAGAGTCACGCGCTCAGTGTACCGACGGTGCGCCGCGGCGCGGGCGGGGGGGATCCGGTGGGGGGTCAGTCCCGGGAGCGGGCCGAGACCGAACGGAGGGGCCGCCGGGCGCGGCGCGCCGCCGCCTGGCGTGCGCGGACTTTGCGGGTCGGGTCGATGCCGAGGGCCTTCAGGATCCGAAGATCTTTCACGTTGATCCGGAACTCCGCCCGCTCGGACGTCGCAGTCGAAGCCGATCGCGACGAGCGCCCGCGGGAGCCGCGACCCTCCCGCTTGTCGACGCCGACTTTCGCGTCGAGCACCATGTAGAGGTTGTAGCCCTCGTCCCGGATGCGCTGAATCGATTCGTGCACGCGACCCGAGCCGGAGATCGACTCGTTGATCGCCTGCCCGAGCTCTTTCAGCATTTCGCGGAGGTGATCGTTCAGTTCCATGACCGCGGCGATTATCGCCCCCGTTTCGCGGAAGCGTCAAGCGTGTTTCGGGAATGCGTTTGGTGCTATCCTGTCCTCTCCCGCGCGCGCGATTCCTCCGACTGCGCCTCCTCCGCTTCTCGTTTTCCCGCGACGCTTCCGCTCTCCGTTTTCTCCCTCCGCTCTCGGACGCGAAGCGACAGCTGATAGCTTCTCGGCGTTGTTCTCTTTCTTCGCGCACCTGTCCTGCACCCGCTGCGGACGACACCACGAGCGCGACAGCCACGTCGGCGTCTGCCCTTCGCCCGGTTGCGGCGGGCCCCTCTTCGCCCGCTATCACGACCGGACGATCGACCGCGATGCGCGGTCCGCGGGGCCCCGGACGATCTGGAAGTGGCACGAGATGATGCCCGTCGAGGACGCGGACCACATCGTCTCTCTCGGGGAGGGAGGAACGCCGACCCTCGCCGCCGAAAAGCTCGGCAGGAGCGCGGGCTTCGCGAGCCTCTGGATCAAGGACGAGTCGGGAAACCCGACGGGATCGTTCAAGGCGCGCGGCCTCGCCGCCGCGGTCTCCAAAGCGAAGGAGCTCGGGCACAGGGCGATCGCCGTGCCGACGGCCGGCAACGCGGGCGGCGCCGCCGCCGCGTACGCCGCGCGGGCGGGAATGGCATGCGACGTGTTCATGCCCGCCGACACGCCCGATCTCTTCCGGGTCGAGTGCGAACGATACGGTGCGCGCGTGACGCTCGTGCAGGGACTCATCGACGCGTGCGGGAAGCTCGTCGCCGAAGGTGCCGCGCAGGGACGGTGGCAGGACGTCTCGACTCTGAAGGAGCCCTATCGCGTCGAAGGCAAGAAGACGATGGGGTACGAGCTGGCGGAAGACCTCGCGTGGAAGCTTCCGGACGCGGTGATCTATCCGACCGGAGGAGGAACGGGCCTCATCGGGATGTGGAAGGCGTTCGACGAAATGGAGCGGCTCGGTTGGATCGGACCGCAGCGGCCGAGGATGATCGTCGTGCAGGCCGCCGGCTGCGCCCCGATCGTGAAGGCGTTCGCGGAGCGTAAGACGACGGCGGAGAGGTGGGAGAACGCCGCCACCTACGCGTCGGGCCTCCGCGTCCCGAAACCGTTCGCGGACGCCCTGATCCTCGCGAACGTTCGCGAGTCGAAGGGCGACGCGATCGCGGTCACCGACGACGAGATGCGGGCGAGCGCGGAAGAGATCGGCCGCGCCGAGGGCCTCTTCGTCTGCCCCGAGGGCGCCGCGACGTGGGCCGCCGCGAAAAACCTCGCCGCGCAAGGCCGCCTGGACCCGTCGTCGCGAGTCGTCCTCTTCAACACCGGCACGGGGTTCAAGTACGTGGGGTCAGGCCTGAATTCAGGTCAGGCCTGAATTCGGGTCAGGCCTGAATTCAGGTCAGGCCTGGATCTCGGCGTTCGGTCTGACCCGATAGAATCGTCCGTTCCATGCGGTACGGCTCGCTCCGCTCGCGTCTCGACCCGATCCTCCCGACGGTGGAGAAGCCGGGACGCTACCTGGGGATCGAGCGAAACGTCGTTCGCAAGGACCTTTCGCGCGCCGGCCTGACGGTCGCCCTCGGCTTCCCCGACGCGTACGAGATCGGGATGAGCCACACGGGTCTGAAGATCCTCTACGAGCTCGTCAATCGGCGCGCCGAATTCGCCTGCGAACGGACGTATGCGCCCTGGGTGGACCTCGAGAGCCGGATGCGCGAGGCGGGGATCCCGCTCTTCACGGTGGAGTCGTGCGCGCCCGTCGCCGACTTCGACGTGTTCGGGTTTTCGCTCCAGTCGGAGCTCAACTATTCGAACGTACCGAACATGCTCGACCTCGCGGGCCTGCCCGTGTGGCAGCGCGATCGCCGCGAGAGCGACCCGATCGTTCTCGGCGGAGGGCCCTGCACCGCCAACCCGGAGCCGATCGCCGACTTCTTCGACGCCTTCCTGATCGGCGACGCGGAAGAGGCGCTCCTCGCCATGCTCGACGTCCTCGCCGGAGCGCGCGCGGACAGCTTGAACCGCCGCGACGTCCTCGGGCGACTTGCCGCGGTGGAAGGCATCTACGTCCCCTCCTTCTACGACGTCAGGTATCTCGAGGACGGCCGCATCGAGTCGATCCGGGCGAACGACTCCCGCGCCCCCGAGCGAGCGCGGAGAACTTGGGTGCCCGTGCTCAAGCCCGAGTACTACCCGGACCGCCCGATGGTCCCGTCGGTCGAGATCGTCCAGGACCGCCTCGGGCTCGAAGTGATGCGCGGCTGCACGCAGGGCTGCCGGTTCTGTCAGGCGGGTTACTGGTACCGCCCGGTGCGGGAGCTCGATCCCGACGACGTCGTGACCATGACGAAGTCCTTCATCGCGGAATCGGGCTGGAGCGAGGTCGGCCTGCTCTCGCTCTCGACGGCCGACTACTCCCAGATCGAGCCGCTCGTGAAGTGCCTCGCTCCGCAGCTCTCCGACCGCCGCGTGTCGATCTCGCTTCCGTCCCTGCGCGCCGAGGCCTTCTCCGTCGGCCTCGCCGACGCTGTCTCCGAGGTGCGCAAGTCGGGGTTCACCTTCGCCCCGGAGACCGGATCGGACCGGCTTCGCCGGGTCATCAACAAGACCTTCACGAACGCCGACATGATCCAGGCGGCCGACGTCGCGTTCGCCCGCGGCTGGGACCTCATCAAGGTCTACACGATGATCGGCCTGCCGACGGAGACGAAGGAAGATCTGGACGAGCTCGTCACGCTCGTCGAAGGAATCCTCGCGCAGGGACGACGCCACGGCCGCAAGGAAGTGAACGTCTCGGTCGGACCCTTCGTGCCGAAGTCGTGGACCCCCTTCCAGTGGGCGCCCTTCGACGGCGTCCTGCTCCTCGAGAAGAAACTGCAGTACCTGAAGGATCGCTTCCGCCGCGTCCGGGGAGCGAAGATGAAGTGGCACGAGCCGCGGGAGGCGGAGATCGAGTGCGTGCTGTCGCGGGGCG
>DASRPJ010000200.1:0-3963 GCA_035646435.1 Thermoanaerobaculia bacterium
GAGTACATGGGCAAGGTGCTCGGGCTCTTCGAGCAGTACGCGAAGCTCTCCCACCACCTCGCTTTCGAAGGCCTGGCGGCGTCGCTCAAGATCGACGACCCGGACCGTTTCGCCGACACCCTCGCCGCGCACCTCGCGGTCTCGACGCCGGAGAAGCAGACGCTGCTCGAAGCGATCTCACCCCACGAGAGGCTGCAGAAGCTGCAGGACCTCCTCGAGGTCGAGATCGAGAAGGTCAACATCGACCGGCGGATCAACAACAAAGTCAAGAAACAGATGGAGAAGGCCCAGAAGGAGTACTACCTCAACGAGAAGATCAAGGCCATCCATCAGGAGCTCGGACGGAAGGACGACCGCACCGACGAAGTCGACGACCTGAAGAAGAAGATCGCGACTTGCGGGATGCCGAAGGAGGTCCGCGAGAAGGCGGACCAGGAGCTCCGGCGCCTGGAGGCCATGCCTCCCGTGTCCGCCGAGGCGACCGTCTCCCGCAACTACATCGAGTGGCTCGTCGGCGTGCCATGGCGGAAGGCGTCGCGCGAGTCGAAGGACCTGACGCGCGCCGAAAAGATCCTGAACGAGGACCACTACGGGTTGGAGAAGGTGAAGGAGCGGATTCTCGAGTTCCTCGCCGTCCGCCAGCTCGTTCAGAAGACGAAGGGCTCGATCATCTGCTTCGTGGGCCCTCCGGGCGTGGGCAAGACCTCGCTCGCGAAGTCGATCGCGCGATCCCTGAACCGCAAGTTCGTCCGGCTGTCGCTCGGCGGCGTGCGCGACGAAGCGGAGATCCGCGGCCACCGGCGCACCTACATCGGGGCGTTCCCCGGCCAGATCATCCAGATGATGAAGAAGGCCGGAACGGTCAACCCGGTCTTCCTGCTCGACGAGGTGGACAAGACGTCGTCGGATTTCCGGGGCGACCCGGCGTCGGCGCTGCTCGAGGTGCTCGACCCGGAACAGAACCACACGTTCGTGGACCACTATCTCGACGTCGAGTACGACCTCTCGAAGGTGATGTTCATCGCCACCGCCAACGTCGCGGACCCGATCCCGCCGGCGCTCAAGGATCGGATGGAGCTCATCCCGCTGTCGGGCTACACGCCGAACGAGAAGCTCGCGATTGCGCGGAAGTACCTCGTTCCGAAGCAGGTCGAGGCGAACGGCCTGAAGGAGACCCAGATCGAGGTCACCGACGACGCGCTCCTCTCTCTCATCACCAACTACACGCGGGAGGCGGGCGTGCGGAACCTCGAGAGGGAGATCGCGAACGTCTGCCGCAAGGTCGCCCGCAAGATCGTCCAGAGGAAGGTCGAGACGCCGCTCGAGGTCAACGCCGAGAACCTCCGCGACTACCTCGGCAAGTTCAAGTTCCGCAGCCGCAGGAAGGGCGAGATCTCCGAGATCGGGATCGCGACCGGGCTCGCGTGGACGGAAGCGGGCGGCGAGATCCTCACGACCGAGACGAGTCTCCTGCGCGGGAAGGGCAACCTCCTCCTGACGGGATCGCTCGGTGACGTGATGCAGGAGTCCGCGCGCGCCGCCGTCTCCTACGTCCGCAGCCGCGCGGAGATGTTCGACGCCGACCCGAACTTCCACGAGAAGTACGACATCCACATCCACGTCCCGGAGGGGGCGATCCCGAAGGACGGCCCTTCGGCCGGGATCACCATGGCCGTCTCGCTCTTTTCGGCCGTCACGAAAATCGCGGTCTTGAAGGACGTCGCGATGACGGGCGAGATCACGCTCCGCGGCAAAGTGCTTCCCGTCGGAGGCATCAAGGACAAAGTCCTCGCCGCCTACCGGGCGGGAATCCTGACGATCATCCTCTCGACGGAGAACGAGAAAGACCTCGACGACCTGCCGGAGGAAGTGAGATCCAAGATGGAGTTCCACCTCGTCACGAACATGGACGAGGTGATCAAGATCGCCATGGAAGGCGTCCCGCCGACCGCCGCCACCCTCGATACCGATACGAGGCCCGCAGAGGGGGGAGCGCTGGCGCACTAGACAGAAGTCCGAGTAATCTTTGCGGAGGACTTGCGGTCCTCCGAGTCCCCTGGACAGGGTCCACTGCTCCGCATCGCGATTGAGAATTGCGCGTCGGTGTCCGCCGCGCGCCACACCCCAGATTCAGGAGAAGGCCATGGCAAGAAAGAGATCCAACGATTCCGACGTCGAGACGCTCGAGCCTCCGACCGAGGGCCTGCCGGACACGAGCGGCGAGGAGATGGCCGTCGAGCCGGGAGACACCCTCGACATCCGGGCGCTCCACGAGATCAAGATCCCGCAGCTCCTGAAGATCGCGAAGGACCTGGAGGTCGAGAACGCGACCGGGATGCGGAAGCAGGACCTGATCTTCAAGATCCTGCAGGCGCAGACGGAGAAGAAGGGCCTCATCTTCTCCGAGGGCGTGCTCGAATGCCTTCCGGACGGCTTCGGATTCCTCCGGGCGCCCGAGTACAACTACCTGCCGGGTCCGGACGACATCTACGTCTCGCCGTCGCAGATCCGGAAGTTCGACCTGCGCACGGGCGACACGGTGTCGGGGCAGATCCGGCCTCCGAAGGAGGGGGAGCGTTACTTCGCGCTCATCAAGGTCGAGGCGGTCAACTTCGAGCACCCGGACGTCGCCCGCGAGAAGATCTTCTTCGACAACCTGACCCCGCTCTATCCGCAGGATCGCATCCGGCTCGAGGTGCCGACCAACATGTCCGCGCGCGTGCTCGACCTCGTCGCGCCGGTCGGGAAAGGGCAGAGGGGACTGATCGTCGCGGCGCCCCGGACGGGCAAGACGATGATCCTCCAGGCGATCGCGAACGCCGTCTCGACGAACCACCCCGAGGTCACCCTGATCGTCCTCCTGATCGACGAGCGGCCGGAGGAAGTCACCGACATGCAGCGCTCGGTCAAGGGCGAGGTGATCTCGTCGACCTTCGACGAGCCGGCCGCGCGCCACGTGCAGGTCGCCGAGATGGTCATCGAGAAGGCGAAGAGGCTCGTCGAGCACAAGCGGGACGTCGTCATCCTTCTCGACTCGATCACGCGCCTCGCGCGCGCCTACAACGCGATCGTCCCCCCGTCCGGGAAGGTCCTCTCGGGCGGCGTGGACTCGAACGCCCTGCAGCGCCCGAAGCGGTTCTTTGGGGCCGCGCGCAACGTCGAGGAGGGCGGGTCGCTCACCATCATCGCGACCGCGCTCATCGACACCGGCTCGCGCATGGACGACGTCATCTTCGAAGAGTTCAAGGGAACGGGCAACATGGAGACCCACCTCGACCGCAAGCTCGTCGACAAGCGCGTCTTCCCCGCGATCGACATCAACAAGTCGGGCACGCGCAAGGAAGAGCTGCTCATGGACAAGGCGGAGCTGAACCGCGTCTGGGTCCTGCGCAAGGTCCTGAACCCGCTCTCGACGGTCGAAGCGATGGAGCTGCTGACCGAGAAGCTCGAGAAGACCAAGACGAACACGGAGTTCCTGAGTCTCATGTCGCAGGGGTAGATCGGTGTGACGGAGGGGGCTTCGTTGATCCGCTTCTCCGTCGTCGACTTCCTGAACGCGCGGCCCCTGACGTGGGGGCTTCTCGAGGAGCCGCCGCCCGGAGTCCGGGTCTCCCGCGACGCTCCGTCCGTCTGCGCCGATCGGCTCGCTTCCGGCGAGGCGGACGTCGGTCTGATCCCGTCGATCGAGTATCAGCGCATTCCCGGCTTGAAGGTGGTCGCGGGCCTCGGCATCGCGGCGGCTTCCGAGGTCCGCTCCGTCCTGCTCGTCTCGAACGTCTCGCGGGAGAAGATCCGTTCGGTGGGCCTCGATCCCGCCTCCCGCACGTCGGCGGCCCTGGCGCGCCTGCTCTTGAAGCGCCGCTACGGGATCGAGCCCGAGTACGGCCCGCCGGGAGAGGACCGGGACGCCGCTCTCGTCATCGGAGATCCGGCGTTGAAGGCGCGGCTGAACGGCCACGTCGT
>DASRPJ010000201.1:0-3239 GCA_035646435.1 Thermoanaerobaculia bacterium
GTCGGGGCCACGGGAGGAGGCGCAGGGGGGCTGCCGGGCGGGGACGCGGCGACCGGCCGACGGCGCGACCCGCTCTTGGAGAACGAGCCGGAGGTATCGCGCGCGACCGTGGCGCCGTTGCTCGGGCGCGCATCGGGCGTCTCCCGCGACGCCGGAGCGCCCTCCTGGGCGAGCTCCTTCAGGTTGCCGAGCTTCAGTGTCGTCATGTGCTCGGCCGCGGCCGAGATCATGGTCCCGAGGTCTTCCTCGGACTTCGCCTCCTCGAGGCGCGCCTTCAGCTGGTACAGCTCGAGGGCCATGTCCTTGCCGCGCTGGAAACGGTTCCACGGGTCCTTGGCCATCGCCCGGGCGACGATGTCGTTGAAGTCGACCGGAATGTCGGGCGAGAGGTCCGCGGGGGGCGTGAAGTCTTCGTGCACGATCTTGTAGGAGATCGCGGTGAGGTTGTCCCCCTGGAACGGCTTGCGGCTCGTCAGGAGCTCGTAGAGGACGACCCCGAGCGAGAAGAGGTCCGTACGGCCGTCCACGGGAGATCCGGAGACCTGCTCGGGTGACATGTAGTTCGGGGTGCCGAGGAACTGGCCGGTCGTCGTCAGGTTCGACGACGCGATCTTCGCGATCCCGAAGTCGGTGATCTTCACCTTCCCGTCGGTCGTGATGATGATGTTGGCGGGCTTGACGTCGCGGTGGATGATTCCCTTGCGGTGGGCGTAGTCGAGCGCTTCGGCGACGTCTGCGACGATTTCGGAGACCTGGTCGTGGGGGAACTTCGTCTTCTCGCCGAGGAGCTGCTTTAAATTCTTGCCCTCGATGTACTCCATCGCGATGAAAGACACCTGGGTCTCGGGGTCCTCGCCGATGTCGTGGATCGTGACGATGTTGGGGTGCGAGAGGATCCCCGCGGTCTGCGCCTCGCGGACGAAACGCTCCCGGAACTCCTGGGTGTCCTCGTCGTCGTCGGATCCCTGGCTCGCCCGAATCGTCTTGATGGCGACCATGCGGCCGATGACCGGGTCCTTGGCGAGGTAGACGATGCCCATCGCGCCTTTGCCCAGCTCGCTGACGACCTCGTAACGGCCGAGCTTCGCGATCTTTGGGCCCGAGATACCCCGATCTGCCATGTGCGCTTGAACTTTACCCCTTTCCCCCGGCGCCGAAACCTCCGCGCCGCGGAAAAAGAGACATGGAAGAAGGTCGCATTCTAGACGCCGCGCGCGAGGGGGTCAACCCGACCGCTCCGAGAGCGTATTCTCCGGCGGTGGAGGCGCGATGAGCGGCGAGTCGGCTCTCGTCCGCGACTATCCGATCGAGCGCATCGATCGCGACGGTCGCAAGACCGACGTCGACCGGGTCACCATCGAGGAGCCTCTCGAGATCCGCGTCGGAACGCAAACCCTCGCGGTCACGATGCGCACTCCGGGAAACGACTTCGAGCTCGCTGCCGGGTTCCTCGCGGCGGAAGGCATCGTCTCGCGGAGAGAGGAGATCGTCCGGATCGAGCACTGTCGCGAAGTGCGCTCCGCCGAGGAAGAGGGCAACGTCGTCGTCGTTCGGACGACGGCCCCCGCCACGGGCGCGATGGACCGGGCGCGGCGACTCCTCCTGACGACGTCCTCCTGCGGCCTCTGCGGCAAGGGCTCGATCGAGGCGCTGCACGGCTCCTTTCCTCCGATCTCCTCGGGCTCGAAGGTCGACGAGGATGTGCTCGCGCGGCTCCCCGACCGCCTCCGGGACGCGCAGGCCGCCTTCGCAGAAAGCGGAGGTCTTCACGGCGCCGGGATCTTCACTCTCGCGGGAGAGCCGCAGGTCGTGCGCGAGGACGTCGGCCGTCACAACGCGGTCGACAAGGCGATCGGGACACTCTTACTCGCGGGTCTCCTGCCGCTCGAGGAATCGATTCTCTTCGTGTCGGGTCGGGCGTCGTTCGAGATCGTCCAGAAGGCGCTCGCCGCCGGAGTGCCGTTCGTCGCCGCGGTTTCCGCTCCCTCGTCCCTCGCGATCGACCTGGCGCGCGACTCCGGCATCACGCTCGTCGCCTTTCTGCGCCCGGGCGGCTTCAACGTTTACTCGAGGGGCGACCGTCTCTTGCGGCCCGCCGGCGCTCGATGAGCCCCGGGACGATCCACCCGAGGAGCACACCGGCGAAAACGAGCAGCCCGACCGCGATCGCGAAGGCGAGCCCGATGCCGAGACAGGAGAGGGCGGTCATGGGGAGGAGCTATCGGCTATCAGCTTCCGGAGCAGGCACGCTGCCCCAGGACGAGGAAAAAGAGGAACATCGCGCCGAGAGCGAGCGCAGCCATCAGGAACGTCGCCACGACCGCCTTCCTGCTCGAAAGTCTCTGATTCTCTTCGTCCATTTTCGCGCACCTGCTCACTTCGCCGGCTCGAGCTGACCGCGGAAGGCCGATAGCCGACAGCTTTATATAATCCCCGCCATGAAGATTTTCTCGGCGCCCGGGCTGCGAAACGTCGCGGTCGTGGGCCACAACACCGTCGGAAAAACGACCCTCGTCGCCGCGATGCTGCACGCCTCGGGCGCCACGACCCGGCCCGGCCGGATCGAGGACGGCACCTGCCCCACCGACTTCGACGGCGAGGAGCTCGAGCGGCAGATCTCGATCAACCTGGCGGTCGCTCACGCGATCCACCGGGACGTCCGGGTCAACTTCGTCGACGCGCCGGGGTACGGGATCTTCTCCCCGGAAGCGTACTCGGCGGTCGCCGCCGCGGACTCGGTCCTGATCGTGCTCGACGCGGTCTCCGGGGTGGAAGTCCAGACGGACAAGGCCTGGAAGTTCGCCGCGGAGTTCGGTCGTCCCGTCATGTTCGTCATCAACCGAATGGACCGCGAGCGCGCGTCCTTCGAGCGGGTAATGGAAGCCCTCCGCCGGAAGTTCGGCCGGGGAGTCGTCCCGCTGCAGATTCCCGTCGGCGAGGAAAAAGCCTTCAAGGGCACGGTGGACCTCGTCCGCATGGAGTCCCACTTCCACGAGGGGGGACAGCGCGTGGACGGCGCGATCCCGGAGGACCTCGCCGCGCGGGCGGCCGAGGAGCACGAGAAGCTCGTCGAGATGGTGGCCGAAGGCGACGACACTCTCATGGAGAGGTTCTTCGCGCAGGGAACTCTCGATCCGGCCGACCTGCTGCCCGGACTCCAGAAGGAGATCGCCGCGCGCAAGCTGTTCCCCGTCTTCTGCACGTCGTCTTCCCAGTCGATCGGCGTGCGGCGGGTGCTC
>DASRPJ010000202.1:0-4968 GCA_035646435.1 Thermoanaerobaculia bacterium
GCTCTACTCGAAGCGTACAAGCGGGGCACGAAAGACCTGCGGCTGGAGATCCTGGACGCGTTCGCGCGGATCCCGGACCGGCGGGTAACGACTCTCCTCGCCGGGATCGTGAAGGCCGATCCCGAGCCGCTCGTCCGCGACAAGGCGGCGCGGCTCGCCGAGACCCTCACCGGGGGGGACGAGGCCTTCGGGGGCTCCGACGCGCGGGACTTCGCGCCTCACGACTTCGACGCGGCGCCGAATCCGTCGCTCGGCGACCTCCTCCGCCACGCGCGCGCCATCGGCGCTTCGGACCTCCACCTTTCGACGGGCACCGTGCCGCACGTCCGCGTGAACGGCAACCTGGCCGCCCTCCCGATGACCGCTTCCACGCCCGCGGAGCTCGAAGCCTGGGTGCGGCCGATCCTGTCCCCCGACCACGCGCGCACCTTCGAGGTTCGGCAGCAGCTCGACTTCTGCCACAAGGATCCGGCGCTCGGCCGGTTCCGGACGAACGTGTTTCTCCAACGCAAGGGGATGAGCGCGGTCTTTCGCCTCGTCCCGTTCGAGGTCCCGAATCTCGCCGACATCGGCCTTCCGGAGAGCCTCTGGGAAATCACGACCTTCTCGCAGGGGCTCGTCCTCGTGACGGGACCCGCCGGCTGCGGCAAGACGACGACGCTCGCGGCCCTCGTCGACCGGATCAACGCGACCGAGCGGTGTCACATCCTGACGATCGAGGACCCCATCGAGTACGTGCACTCGAACAAGGAGGCGCTCGTCAACCAGCGCGAGATCCCCGGTCACTCGCAGTCGTTCGCTCGGGCTCTCCGGCAGTCGCTGCGGGAGGACCCGGACGTCATCCTCGTCGGCGAAATGCGGGACCTCGAGACGATCTCCCTCGCGATCACGGCGGCGGAGACCGGCCACCTCGTTCTCGCGACCCTGCACACGACGACCGCGTCCTCGACGGTCGACCGCGTGATCAACGCCTTCCCGCCCGATCAGCAGAGCCAGATCCGCCAGATGATCTCGGACTCGCTGAAGGCGGTGATCTCGCAGACACTCCTGCCCCGCCGCGACGGGAACGGGCGCGTCGCGGCGTGGGAGATCCTTCGCAACTCTCCCGCCGTCTCCGGCCTGATCCGCGAAGCGAAGACGTTCCAGCTGCCGAGCGCGATCCAGACCGGCGCGGGCTCCGGCATGATGCTGATGGACATGTCCCTCTTGAAGCTCGTGCAGGAGGGCACCGTCGATCCGCGCGCCGCTTACGACCGGGCGCTCCGCAAGGAAGTGTTCGAGCCCTTCCTGGAGGAGGGAAGCGCCGCGTGAGCGATCCGGCCGCCCTTCCCCCTTCCGCCCCCGCGGGCGACGCCGTCCGTGAGACCGTGGAAAAAGTCTTTCTCGTCGGACAGACCGGCATCGTCTCGACGGGCACGAACCGGATCGACCGGTTCCTCGCGGTACTCCCGAAGAGGAACGGCTCCGACCTCCACCTCTCGGTGGGCTCCCCGCCCGTGCTGCGCATCGACGGCATCCTCGAACGGGTGCGCTACCGGGCGTTGACCGAGGGGGACTTCTACAACCTCGTCGGGCCGGTCGCACCGCCTCGAATCTGGAAGCAGTACGCCGAGACGGGAGACGTGGACTTCGCCTACCAGATGGGCGCCGACGCCCGCTTCCGGGTCAACCTCTTCCGGCAGGAACGGGGCTCGGGGGCGGTCTTCCGGCTCATCCCGGCGCGCATTCCGACCGTCGAGGAGCTCGGGCTTCCGCAGGCGGTGGCGGACCTCTCGACGGCGGCACGCGGGCTCGTCCTCGTCACCGGACCCACGGGAAGCGGCAAATCGACGACGCTCGCGGCGATCCTCGACCGCGTCAACCGCCGTTCCCCGAAACACGTCGTCACGATCGAAGACCCGATCGAGTTCGTCCACATCAACAACCGGTCGATCTTCACGCAGCGGGAGATCGGCCCGGACGTGACGAGCTTCGCGGAGGGGGTCAAGGCGGCGATCCGGGAAGACCCCGACTGCCTTCTCGTCGGCGAGATGCGGGACTTAGAGACCATGCGCATGGCTCTCACCGCGGCCGAGACGGGTCTCCTCGTCTTCGCGACGCTCCACACGAACTCCGCCGCGAAAGCCGTCGACCGGATCATCGACGCTTTTCCGGCGATCGAGCAGGAACAGATCCGGATCGTGCTCGCCGAGTCGCTCCGCGCGGTCGTCGCCCAGCAGCTGCTCCGGAAGAAGGTCTCCGGGCGCGTCCCCGCCTTCGAGATCCTCCTGGGCTCGAGCGCGCTCTCGAACGCGATCCGGGAGGGCAAGGTCTCCCAGATCAACAACCAGATTCAAACCGGGCGCGCGCGGGGGATGATCTCGATGGATCAGTCGCTTTTAGAGCTCGTCCGAACCGGTGCGATCGCGCCGGAGACCGCTCTCGAACACGCCTTCGACCGGGAGAACGTCCGGTCCTCCCTCGCCACCCTCGCTGCGGCCCAGGCCCAGGGACAGCCGCCGGCCTGATCAGGGCACGACTTCGAAGACGTCGTACGCTCCGTCGCGGTACCGCAGCCGCGCGCTCGACTCGAGGAACCCGGCAAGCATCGCGTGGGTCTCGGGGCTCACTTCGACCAGGTACTCCTTCTCGAGCATGCCGGGAGGCGGAGCCGGCTGCCCGCCCCTCACGCGGTACCAGCTTCGGTGCAGCACGAGGTGCGTCACGCCGAGCCGGCGCAGCTCTCGCCGGAACGCCTCCGGCATCGGGAACCGCGACAGGTACCTCGACAGGCGTGGACCGTCCAGATTCCCGGCGGAAAAGGCGGCGCGCGGGAGGTCGAACGTGCGGTTCTCGCCGATGAGGAATATCCGGCTCGAAGGCGGCGTCGAGCGCCCGATCCAGTCGTACGTCCGCGAGTAGGCACGGGCACGGAGCCGGTACTCGACCTCGCCTTCGCGCCCGACGAGGTACGGGGCAAGGTCGTACGACACAACGAGGATGTAGCTCACGAGGAGGAGCTGCCCCGCCAGGGCGACGAAGGAGCCGACGGAAATCAACACGCGCAGCGCGGGGACCGCTTCGCGCCAGAGGCGAACGGTAACCGAAGCCCCCAGAACCGAAAGGGGGACGAGGGCCGTCATCCAGAGGCGGGACAGAGGAGCGAGCGTCACGAAGACAGCCAGCTGCGCGGCGGCGATTGCGAAGAGGTCCGCGAACGGCTGGTTCGGGCCGCGGAGGGAGAACGCCGACAGGAGAACGGTTAACGGCAGCAGTATTCCAAGTGAGTCGTCGACGATGCCCCTGTGGAGAATGTCGTCACCGCGGAAGAGCGCTCCCCACCCGCTCGAGCCCCCCTCGCGGAAGTTCTCGACGCTCGGACTGTCCGGCAGGAAAAACGGTGCGACGGGAGAGCCCGTCCATGCGAGGTTTCTCACGTAGAAGAAGCCGCCGAACACGAGCACCACGACCCCCAAGGCGAAAGCGGCCCGCACCCGCAGCACCTTCCGATTCCGGCGATCGAGCGCGAGCGCCGCGGCGAAGGCGACAAGCCAGAGAAGCGCCGTATATTTCGCGGCCAGTGCTCCCGCGAGCGCGAGCGCAGACAGCGCCGCGTCACTCGCATCGTTCCCTTCCCTGAAGACGAGCCAGCGCTCGTAAGAGAGAAGGAGCAGGCCGACGACGCCCCAGTCGGGCCAACCCCATCCCGCGATCAGCATCCAGGCGGGCGTCCACGCGGCGACCGCGGCGGCCCACAGCCCGGCGGGAGGGTCCAGGCGGTTCCCCAGCCGTCGGATGACTGCGAGCGTCAGTAGGTAGACGGCGAAGTGCGTCAACTTTGCCGCGACTCCTCCCGAGAGGGCTAGAGCGCCCAGGGTCGCGAGCCCGAACGCCGCCGGAAAATAGGAATGCGAGTTCAGCGGAAGCTCGGCCATGCCGTCGTGAAGCCGGTAAGCCTGGGGGATTGCGAGCTTGTAGACGAGCTCGTCCGGCGAGGTGACCGGCGTCGCCGCGGTAAGAAAGGCGACCGCGATCGGAGGTCCGAGCAGCGCGAGATCGGCGACGGACCATCGCCACGAGGGGAGGGGGCGCCGGCGGTTGAACACGAGTCCGCCGACGACGGCGAGGAGGAGCGTGACGGAAATGGCAGCGGCGTCGAGAGGCAATCCCGTCATCGCGGTCGCGCCGAGGACCGTTCCGTAAACCGGTATGCCGACGAAAAGGCGGTCGGCGAGCGTGCCAGCCGCGCGCCGGGGCGTCGGGTCCGCGAGCCCGCCCAGTACCATCGAGAGACCGCGCGCGGCTACGGCTGCTGCGGCACCGCAGGCGAGTGACGCGAGCAGCACGAGAGCGGCCGCGGCGAGCGGCCGCGCGAGGCGGAGGAGGACCGTCGCGGCCGGCTGGAACCGGCCGAAGAAGACCGCCGCCAGAACGACGCCGGCCGCCAGAGCGACCACCACTCCGATCGGGGAGGCCTGGCGGGGGCGCGCCTCGGTCACCGGAGCGGCAACCGGACGGTAAACAACGCTCCGCCGTCGGGCCGGAGGCCGACCTCGACCGTTCCGCCGTGGAGCTCGGCGATCCGCGCGACGATCGCCAGCCCGAACCCGGAGCCGCGCTGCTTCGTCGAATAGAACGGGAGGAAGATCTCCTCCCTCATCGACGTCTCGACCCCTTCCCCGCGATCTCCGACCGCGAGAAAAACCTCCCCGTCGCGCTCCCACGAGTCGAGCCGGATCGCCCCCGGCTCTTGGCGCCGCTCCGGCGGCGTCGCCTCTACGGCGTTTCGAAGCAGGTTCACGAGGGCGCGGCGCAGCAGCACCTCGGAGCCCGCGACTGCCGGAAACGCGGGCCCGCGTTCGACGACGACGCCGGGGAACGCCGTTTCCGTCTCCGCGGCCGCGGCCGCCGCCACCGCCGCGAGATCGACCGGTTCGGGCGCGAAGCCCTCCGGCCGCGCGAACAGGAGGAAGTCGCTCGTGACCCGGT
>DASRPJ010000203.1:0-4686 GCA_035646435.1 Thermoanaerobaculia bacterium
CAACCCGGCGAGAAGGAGGTTCGTCGCGCGGATGACGCCGTCGAGAGTGGACTGGCCCGTCCCGTAGCGGTTGTCGAAGAGGTGCTTGGTCTTCGCCTCGTTCACGGCGACGACCGGGAACTTCAGCACGCCCGAGCTCTCCATCGCGCGCAGGCGGATGACCCCGGTCGTCGTCTCTTCCGTGCCGCCGATGATGCCGGAAAGGAGCGACGCCCGGTCCGCGGGCGCGAGGCCGGCAGCCCAGGCCCGGATGACCGGATCGACCTCCGAGTCCTTGCCGAGCGCGAGAAACAGCAGCGAGGAGACGAGGTCCGCGCCGTCGTCCATCGTGACGTGGGGGCGGTGGGCGAGCGCCGCGCGGATGTGGTCGTAATACGTCTCGTGGTCCTCCCCTTTGATCGCGTACACGGCGACGCCGTAGTCGGCCACGAGGGAGGCCGCCGCGGCGTCCTGCGTCGAGAGGGGGTTGGAGGCGCAGAGAAGGAGGTCCGCCCCTCCCGCCACGAGCGTGCGCGCGAGGTTCGCGGTCTCCGTCGTCACGTGGAGGCAGGCGGAGAGGCGCGTGCCGGCGAGCGGCTTCTCTTTCTCGAACCGCTCGCGGATCTGCCGGAGCACCGGCATGCTCGCGTCGGCCCACTCGATCCGGAGCTTCCCGGTCGGGGCGAGCGAGAGGTCGGCGACGTCGTGGCCGGTCGTGACCGCGGTGCTCATCGTGCCGCCGGCGCGGCCGCAGCGTCGGCTTCGACGCCGGCGGCGGACGCGAGGTCGGCGGCCCGGTCGAGCCGCTCCCAGGAGAACTCGGGCCGCCCGAAGTGCCCGAACGCCGCCGTCTCCTTGTAGATCGGCCGTCGCAGGTCGAGCGTCTCGATGATCCCGCGGGGCGTCAGCGGGAAGTGCTCTCGGACGAGCTCGACGATCCGCGACTCGGGCAGCTTCCCGGTTCCGTACGTCTCGACGTGGACGGAAACCGGGTCGGCGACTCCGATGGCGTAAGCGAGCTGGATCAAGACGCGGTCGGCGAGGCCCGCCGCGACGACGTTCTTCGCGACGTAGCGCGCCATGTAGGCCGCGGAACGGTCCACCTTCGTGGGGTCTTTTCCGGAGAACGCGCCGCCGCCGTGTGGGGCGCTGCCGCCGTACGTGTCCACGATGATCTTCCGGCCCGTGAGCCCGGAGTCCCCCTGCGGGCCGCCGATGACGAACCGCCCCGTCGGGTTCACGTGGAACTTCGTGTCGCGCGTCAGGAGCTCCGCGGGAATGACGGCGCGGATGATCTCTTCGACGACGGCCTCCTTCAGGTCGTGGTGCTTGATCGCCTCTGCGTGTTGGGTGGAGACGACGACGGTCTCGACCCGGACGGGGCGCCCGCCGTCGTACTCGACCGTGACCTGGGACTTCCCGTCCGGCCGGAGGAACTCGAGCTCCCCCTTCCGGCGCGCCTCCGAAAGGCGCCGGACGAGCCCGTGCGCAAGCGTCAGCGGGAGCGGCATGTAGTGCTCGGTCTCCCGGACCGCGAAACCGAACATCATTCCCTGGTCTCCCGCGCCGCCCGTGTCGACGCCGCGCGCGATGTCGCCGGACTGGGGGTCGATCGAGGAGATGACCGCGCAAGTCTCGTAGTCGAATCCGAACTTGGCCCGCGTGTAACCGATCTCCTTGATCGTCTGACGGACGACGGACGGCAGGTCCACGTACGTCTTGGTCGAGATCTCGCCCGCGATGAAAGCGAGCCCGGTCGTGACGAGCGTCTCGCAGGCGACGCGTCCGAGCGGATCGTCGCGCAGCACGGCGTCCAGCACCGCGTCGGAGATCTGGTCGGCGACCTTGTCGGGATGACCTTCGGTCACGGACTCCGACGTGAAAAAGTGCCTTCCGTGGTTGAGCATCAACGCACTCCTTGCCGAAAGTGTGGGGCGGACGAAACGGCGCAGCGTACCATCCCCGGTCCGACTCCGGCAAACGGCCGACCGCCGCCCTAAGGCGCCTCGAAGAACCAGAACACGTTGCGGCCGTACGCTCGTCGGCCGGCCGGCGTCACGCCGGTCAAGGTCGGAAGAGGATCCCCCGAGTCCGTCTGGACGACGAGCCGTCCTCCCGCCGCGAGCAAACCGATGACCGAGCGGGACAGAGCGGTTTCCCCGAGGGCGTAGGGCGGGTCGGCGAACACGAGGTCGAATCGTTCTCCTCGCCGCGCGAGCGACGCGGCCGCCTGGCCGGCGTCCTCCGCCACGACGAGGGCCTCCCCCTCGGCCGCGCCCAGACGCGCGAGGTTCGCGTTCAGCTCGCCCGCTTCCTTTTCGACGAAGACGGCCCGGGCGGCGCCTCGCGAGAGGGCCTCGATGCCGACCGCGCCGCTCCCCGCGAAGAGATCGAGAACGCGGCTGCCGGGAATCGCCGCCTGGAGGATGTCGAACAGCGCCTCGCGCGCGCGGCCGGAGGTCGGCCGCGCCCCGGCGGGAACGTCGAGCCGTCTCCCCTTCCACTTCCCGGCGAGTATCCGGACCAACGACGGTAGCCGGCGCGGCGGTTTCGGTCTTCCCCCCGACGACGGCCGGGACCGGACCGCGGTCGGGTTCTTCGTCACTCCGGCGGGGAGAACTGGAAGCGGAGCTCTTCGATCGGCACAAACTGGGAGTACGGCTCGGAGACCCCCGCGATCTCGACGATTCCCTTCTCCGGCTCGAGCCGCACGATCTTGAAAATCGCGCCGTCGAACCGCTTGAGCTTCGTACCGGGGGGGAGCACGGCGGCGGTGAAGCGCGACGCGGGCGCGAGCGGGTTCGTGAAGACCGTCTTCAGACCCTCGAGCGCGGACCGCAGCGCCGCCGCGTCCGCGGACAGAGCCGAGAGGTCGTCGTACCGGATTCGCTTTCGCGTGTCGTCGCCGCGGACGAGCGTGACGGAAGCCTGGGCGGCGAACTCGCCCGTCAGCCCGGTGCGCAGGTCCTCCGCGAGCTCCCAGAGCTCGCGGCGCGCGAAGTAGGAGCAGTAGAAGTCGAGCTCCTCGGGAGTGAGGGTCTTCCGGCGCACTTCTTCCTTTCCGCCGGCCGCGGTCTTCCAGACGACCGTGCGGTCGGTGAAGAGCGTGACCCGCTCGTACCCTTCCCGCGACTGCCGGACCCACTCGAGGCAGAACGAGGGCTTCGGAGCGGCGGCGGCAACGTCTGGTGCGGCAACGGCGAGCGCCGCCGCGAGGAGGAAGAGCACGCTCAACCTCGCGCCGCCTTGAGAGCGTACGCGAGCTCCTCTTCGGCGCGGATCGTCCCTTCGCGGCGGGCCGCGAGCGTGCGCGAGAGCGCGCGTCCGATCGAGGGGCCCGGGGAGACCCCGGCGGCGATCAGGTCCGCGCCGCCGATCGTCAGCCGGAAACCGGGGGACACGGCCCGGGCGGCGAGGATCGAGCGCCTCGAGGGGGGAGGCGCGCTTGCCGCCGCGGCGAGTACGGTGTCGTCGTCCTCGCGGGAAAGGAGGGCCGCGAGCGTGCCCGGCCGGCCGCGAGTCGCCCGCTCCAGGCTCCGCGCCGCCTTCGGCCAGGCGAGCACCCGGTCCCGCGCCTCCCGGGGCAGGTTCAATCGCGCCGCCATCGCCCGCGCCGCCGGCTCGGAGGAAATGCCCATCCAGGAGAGAAGGTACACGAGCCAGCCCGCCGCGCGACCGGAATCTGCCGCGAGGCGCTCGGCCTCGCGCAGCCGGCGCCCTGCCGCCGCGTCGTAACGAAGGGTCGGGTGGATCGCCCGGGCCAACTCGAGCCGCGCGAGGTCGCGGGCGGCGGCGGCCCGACCCGGCTCGGAGAAGAGGAGAGCGATCTCCCGTCGGAGCCGGTCCGCCGAGATGGTGTCGAGCGCGCCGCCCTTGGCCGCCTCCCGGATGCGCGCGCGGGTTGCCGGCTCGATTCGAAACCCGAGCCGGTTCGCGTAACGGACCGCGCGGAAGGCCCGCGTCGGGTCGTCGGCGAAGGAGCGCGGATGAAGCGCGCGGATGACCCCGCGCTCGAGGTCCGCGCGGCCGCTCCACGGGTCGACCAGCGCGGCAACCTCTCCGCCGCCGATTTCCGCCGCCAGCGCGTTGACCGTGAAGTCGCGCCGCGCGAGGTCGTCGGTCAGGGAGCCGGGACGGACTCGCGGGAGCGCCCCTCCCCGGTCGTAATCCTCCGCCCGGGCGGTCGCAACGTCCAACCGGTACCCATCGGGGAGCTCGACCGTCGCCGTCCCGAAACGCCCGTGGACTTTCGCGCGGCCTCCGAGCTCTTTCGCGAGCCGCTGCGCGAAGGAGGCCGCGTCGGAAGGAACGACGAGGTCCACGTCGCCGACGTCGCGCCGGAGGAGGAGGTCGCGCACCGCCCCTCCCACGAGGTAGAGGGGCGTGCCGAGCTCCCGCGCGATCTCCGCGGCGCAAGCGACCCGCCGTCCCACCTCCGGCGGGAGCGCGTCGAGCCTCAGTCGTCGCACGCGGCTCAGAAGCTGAAGCGGACCGAGTCCTCGCCGGTGAGCGCGCGCAACTCCCCGGTCAGCCTCGGCGAGGGGTTCACCCGGATCGAGTCGGCCGCCTTCAGCTTCACCTCGAAGTCTCCCGGCCTCACGAGGCGCAGGGCGATCGGCGTCGTCCCGGTGTGAAGGCGGAGGAGGTCCTTCAGCCGGCCCATCAGGGTCTCGTCGGCGAGCGTCAGGTTGATCCGGATCTCCATCT
>DASRPJ010000204.1:0-9173 GCA_035646435.1 Thermoanaerobaculia bacterium
CCCCCGGCCCGGTGGCGCCGCGGCGGACGAGACTCGGGTGACATACGGGTTGATCGAGCGGCAGCATCGAGGCGTTCGCGTGCTCCAGCATGGAGGGAGTCGGCTGGGCTCCGGCTCCGTCGTCCGCATGGCGCCGGACCACGATTTCGCGGTGATCATCCTCACCAACAGCACCGGTGCTTTTCTGCCGAAGACGCTGGAGAAGGCTTCCGAGCTCTGTCTACCGCTCCGCGGCGAAGCCGGACCCGATCGGAAGCCGCCCCGTCCCCTGACTCGGCAGGAGAAGGAGCGACTCGTCGGCAGATACGTCAACCATCCGAACGAGCTCGCCGTCGAGGTCGTCATGGACGGCGAAGCGTTGGTCATCCGGCGGCCCGGCGAAAAGGCGGCGAGCCCGCTCGTCCCGACGGGCGACGATCGGTATTCCTTCGGTGGCCAGGAGCTCGCCGTCATCCGGGGACCGGAGGGCGCGCCGACGTACGTCCACCTCGGCGGCCGAGCGCTCAAGCGATCCGGTGACCGGCGGTAGAAGCCTGCTTTTCGGTGCCGCTCGGCCAATAGGATGAGCACGGTGAAACCAGTACCCGACGGCGTCCCCGCGGTTATGCCGATGCTCGTGTGCCGGGACGTCTCGGCTGCCATCGACTTCTGCAAAACCTCGTTCGGCGCCGTGGAGCTCGTGAGCCGGGCCGGACCGGATGGGAAGGTCGCCCATGCCGCGCTGACGATCGGCGGGGCGATGGTGATGATCGAAGGAGAGTTTTCGACCCTCGCGAGCCGCGCGCCGCTCGAGGACGGGAGCTCGCCGGTGGTGATTTACGTCTACGTCGAGGATGTCGACGCGGCAGTCGAACGGGCGGTGGCCGCCGGGGCCAGGATCCTGATCCCGGTGACGAACCAGTTCTGGGGCGATCGAACCGCGCGGATCGTCGATCCATCGGGGCACGTCTGGACCATCGCCACTCGCGTCGAGGAGACCTCCGCGGCGGAACGGGAGACGAGGTGGTCCCGCATCCTCGGCGGTTGACGTCGTCGGACCGGCCGACCGAGTGACCGGTGAGGTCGAAGCCGTAGCAAGAGGACGTTTTCCAAGCCATACTCGGCGTCGTTCACAATCGGTCGAAAGGAGGAGGTATGCGCACTTCCGGGCTGACTCTTGGTATGGCGCTGACGCTTGTGCAGGGAATCGCCGTCGCCCAGGATCCCTGGGGCAACGTGAAGTCTTGGACCGGCAGCGTCACGATCGAGGCCACTGACAGTCGAAAGGGGGCGGGCGTTACCTCCAGCCTCACGTATAGGGCGACCGGAGATTTCAAGATCTCCGACGACATGCTCCCCGACGGCGCTCACATGCAGTGGCCCATGCCGGGCGTCGAAGCGATGAGCGATCCGAAGCAGGCGGAAACCGCCTACGACCGCTGGCAGACCCGCGTCGTGGCCAACTACGAAGCGAACGGGATCGACGAAAGCGGGAAACCTTTCACGGTCACTTGCGCTGCCGACAACCGGCAGGCGTCGAGGGTCGGTCTGACGATCCACCCGACCGAGCCCACTTACGTGTTCGAGGCGTCTCCGCCGGAGGCCAAGTTCAAGTGCACGGGTCCGAACGGCCCGACTCCCAACGGCCGCCTCCAGCAGGCGAATTTCAGGCTGACCGGTCCGCGAAAGGCTCCGGGTCCGATCAGCGATACGAAGACCTTCACGGTTGGGACGAGCACCATCAAGGTCACTTACAACATAGCGCCCTCCAAGTAGCGCTCGCCTCCTGACGGCCGGCCTCTCCACTCGTTAGTCTCGCCGCGCACGATGCGGATCGCGGTCTTCGGCGTGGGCGGCGCGGGCGGATACTTCGGCGCAAAGCTCGCCCGCGCCGGAGAAGACGTGACCTTCATCGCCCGCGGCGAACACCTGGAGGCAATTCGCCGCGCGGGCCTCACGGTCGAAACTCCCGGAGGGGAGATCGTCATTCGGCCGGCGCGGGCGACCGATGAACCGGCGCAGCTGGGCGCGGTGGACGCCGTCCTCGTCGGCGTGAAGGCGTGGCAGGTGCTTGAGGCCGCTCACGCGATCCGACCCCTGATCGGTCCGGACACTTTCGCGCTGCCCCTGCAGAACGGCGTCGAGGCGGCGTCGCAGCTCGAGTCCGTGCTCGGCCCCGATCACGTCGTGGGAGGGTTGTGCGGAACGTTGAGCTGGAAGGTCGGTCCCGGCCGGATCCGGAGCATCGGCGCCGTCCACTTCGTCAAGCTCGGTGAGCGGGACGATCGCGCGAGCGCCCGGACCGAGCGCCTCCGGGGCGCATTCGAACGCGCCGGCGTGAAGGCGGAGATCCCGTCCGACATCCGCCGCGCCCTGTGGGAGAAGTTCCTGTTCGTCGTTTCTCTCGGCGGCGTGGGAGCCGTGACGCGCGCTCCCGTCGGCGTCCTCCGGACGCTGCCCGAGACGCGCGCCATGCTGAAGCGGTGCATGGAGGAAATCCGGGCGCTTGCGCTTTCCCGCCCGGTGCCGCTGGCGGACTCGGTCGTCGCCGACACCCTGGCGTTCGTCGATACCCTGGACCCGGATGGAACCACTTCGCTCCAGCGGGACATCGTGCAGGGCAGGCCGTCGGAGCTGGAGGCCTGGAACGGAGCGGTGGTGCGGCTGGGCCGCGAGGCCGGCGTGGCCACACCCCTCCATCAGTTCCTCTACGAAAGCCTCCTTCCGCAGGAACGGATGGCGCGTGGCGGACCGGCTTCCGCTGCGACAGAATCGCCGGCATGAAAACGCAGAGAAGGTCGAAGAACGCGGACGACGCACTGAATTTCAACGCGGCTGACGAGCGCATGCAGGTGATTCGAGGATGAGCGGTGGGCTGCCCGTCCTCGAAGCGCTGGCTCGTGATGTCCGTGTTTTTCTCTTTCGTCAGGCAGCCGAGACGGCGCGTGTCCCCCAGGCTGCCGAGATCGCGGTCGCCCTCAGACGCCCGGAGGGAGAAATCCGAGAGGCTCTGAAGCACCTTGCCGCGGCCAAGGTACTCATCCTCGCCCCGAACGACGGCGACATCTGGGCGGCGAACCCTTTCTGCGCAGTCCCTTCCGGGTTCCGCGTGCTCGCCGACGAAAAGACCTACTGGGGGATCTGCATCTGGGATTCCCTGGGCATTGCCGCCGCTCTCGGAAAGGATGCCGTGATCCGCGCGCCCTGCGGCGATTGCGGCGAGCCGATGGAGCTTCGAGTCGAAGGCGACCGGCTCACGAGGGGCGAAGGCGTCATCCACTTCGCCGTCCCCGCGCGTCGATGGTGGGACAACATCGGATTCACTTGAACGACGATGCTTCTCTTCCGGTCGGAAGCTCACGTCGATCGATGGTGTCAGGCTCGAGATCTCTCGCGAGGAGGGATCCTGACACCGGAGCAAGGGTGGCAACTCGCGCGAGGGTGGTACAAAGACAAGGTCAAACCGGAGTGGCGCCGGCACACGGTCGAGGAGACAGAGAGTCTTTTGAAGAATCTTGGAATCACCGGTTCTTTCTGGAATCTGCGAGAGGAATGAGCCGTCCGTAAACCACGGCCGTATTCTCCCGGTGCCACGCTAATGAAACCGGAGGCTGCGACAGAATCGCCGCTGCCGGGCGATGGAGCCGAATCCGGAACGGAGCCCATGATCAGTTGAAAGGAGCATGGCGTTGAAAAGTGTGCAAGCCAGGAAGGGACCTGCCGCGAAGAGTCGGACGCGCCGGGCCGGAAAGGCGGAGCGCGTCGTCGTCCAGAACGTCAACCACCCCGGTCAGAGCCGGCCGCTCGACGCGGCGCACTACAACGCGATGCGAGACGCGGTCCTCGAGGTGCTCCCGCCCCGGAGCCCCGGTCTTCCGTACGCCGAGATGTCCCGCGCCGTCCTGCGGCACCTCCCGGACGACGTCTTCCCCGGCGGCGCCCGGGCCGGCTGGTGGTTGAAGACCGTTCAGCTCGATCTCGAAGCAAAAGGGACGATCGCGCGCGAGAAGTCGACTCCGCTGCGCTGGCACCGCAGTTGAGTGAGGTGGATGGCGACCTCGGTCCGATGTCCCGCGAGCAGCTCGTCGAGGAAGTGCGCAAGCTTCGGGCCGGCATCCGGCGCCACCGGGACAGTACGCAGCACGAGCTCTGCTGGCATCATCCGGCGCTGTGGGGACTCCTTCCGGAGAAGACGGACCCCGTTCCGACGGTGCCGGACTGGCCGCAGTTCATCCAGGGATGCGTGAAATACCGTCTGTCGCTCGACGAGCAGGCGCCGGACGCGCCGCGGACGGCGGAGCCGCCTCCGAGGTGACCCGCTTCCTCCTGGCCGTGACTTTGGTCCTGTGCTCGGCGGTCAGCTGTCGCTCTTCCCCGCAGCCGGAGCCGGTCGCCGCCGCCGCGCCGCAGGACGCCTTCTGGGCCCATCTCCAGGCACTCTGCGGGAAGGCGTTTGCCGGTCGGGTGACCGAAGAGTCGGCGACCGACAACTCGTTCCGCGGCCAGGAGCTCACGATGCACGTGCGCGCGTGCCCGCCTGCCGAAATCCGAATCCCGTTCCACGTCGGCCCGAATCGGTCACGGACCTGGGTGCTCACGCGGACCGCCGCCGGGCTTCGACTCAAGCACGATCACCGGCACGAGGACGGCACGCCCGACCCGGTCACAGAGTACGGCGGCGACACGCGGGACGCGGGGACGGCCGAGCGGCAGGAGTTCCACGCGGATTCCCATACCGCGTCCCTGATCCCGGCGGCCTCGACGAACGTGTGGACGGTCGAGGTCGACCCCGCGGCGGACCGCTTCGCCTACGCGCTGCGGCGCGAGGGCACGGACCGGCGGTTCCGGGCGGAGTTCGACCTCGCGCGGCCGGTCGCGCCGCCTCCAGCCCCCTGGGGCGCGAGCCCGTAGAAGTCGGGTATCGGGCCCCGTGGCGAGATACTGGTGGCAGTGCACGTCGTGCGGCGAACGGCCGCCGTGGTTGACCGTCTCGAAGTCTCGGAGCATCGCGGCCTTCATCTGGGACGAGCTCGCGCCGAGCGGCTGGGATCAGCGGCTCCTCCGCCGGCGGTGCAAGTGCCGGCGGCAGTCGCTCCGCATCACGTACCGGTCCGGGCGGGGAAACCCGGACCGGGTCAGCGTCAGCCACATCGTCGGGCTCGGCCCGGACGGCGACTACCTCCCGATGATCTGGGAGACGTTCCGGCATTCGAGCCCCCGCACCAAGTGGATCGACTTCAAGTATCAGCGGGGCCGTAGCCCGTGGGGTCTCACGAAGAGGCTCGTTCTCGAGAAGGGTCAGCTCGTTCGGCTGCTGCGATCGTACGAAAGGGTTACCGGTCGGGGCACCGCCAGCAGCAGGAAGGCGGTGTGAGGTGACCTCTCACCGCAAGACCGTGCTCCCGATCCTGCTCCTCGCAGCCGGGTTGGCGAGCGCCGACGAGAAGCAACCTTCGAAAATCGAGATCCGCGCCGGCGACCGGGTGCTGTCGAACCGTCCCGACGACCGCGGCGCCATCCGGGTGCTGTTCGTCGGCAACAGCCTGACGTACTGGAACGAGATGCCGTGGCTCGTCGAGAAGATCTCGGCGATGAAGACGCCGAGGCTCTCGACCTCGTTCGTCGGCGGGAGCGGGAGGAGCCTCCGGCAGCAGTGGCAGAACGCAAAAACCCTCCGCGCGATCCGCGAACGTCCGTGGGACTACGTCGTCCTGCAGGGCCAGAGCTCGGAGCCCGCGACGAACCGCGAGGAGTTCGCGCGATACGGGCGCCTGCTCGACGCCGAGATTCGAAAGCGCGGCGCGAAGACCGTCTTCTTTCTCACGTGGGCCAACCGTGGAGATCCGCAGGGCCCGATCACGCAGCGGTACCTCGCACTCGCGAGAGAGCTCGATGCGATGGTCGCTCCCGCCGGAATCGCGTGGCAGGCGCTTCAGAAAACGCGGCGGGAGCTGTACGACGGGAGCGGCGTCCACCCGAATCTTCAGGGCTCGTACCTGTCGGCCTGCGTGTTCTACGCGCTTTTCACCGGCAAGTCACCAGTCGGGCTTCCGCACGAGTTCGACGTTCGCTTCGACATCGACGAGTTCTACCGGCGCGGGCTCGAGAGCGAAAGGCTTTCGGCGTCCGACGCGCTGGAGATCCAGACGGCGGCGTGGGCGGCGGTCGGTGACTTTCTGAAAGGACTCCGGTGAGCTAGACTCCCCGGAATTCCCCGTGGACCGCAAGGGCCCAACCAAAGGAGGAGCGGCATGAAGCCACGATTCTCCGTAACCTCTTCGCTCGCGCTTTCCATGGTCCTCGCCGCCGCTCCCGCTCTCGCGGTCCAGGAAGCCGCGAAGCCCGGGACCGTCGCCGCTCCGGAGGCGGTTTCCGCGCGGGCGGTGGCGAACATGGAGATGAGCCGGACCAAGACGTGGACTCCGAGCGATCCGGAGAAGAACACCGGAGCGCTCGTCGTGATCCGGCTCCCGGCGGGAGGGTTCGCCACCGAGGAATTCGCTCTTGCGTACAAGGTCGGGGAGAAGACGGTGAAGGGCAAGAAGGTCGACGTGATGGGGAAGGCCGTGTCCCGCGGCTACAGCACCGGTGGCGGCTGGGCGGTCACCGACGAGGAGGGGAAGGGGTTCAAGATCTTCACGGGAAACCCGGTGACCGACCTCGACTTTCTTTTCGAGATCCCGAAGACCGTTTCGGAGGTGACGCTCCTCTACAAGGGAAAGCCGGCGGGAAACACCGTGGCCGTACTGTCGGAGCCCGCTCCCTAGACGGTCGCGTTCCGTCGGGCACGGAAAGCTTCCGCGGTCCGCTCGATCCCTCTCTCGAAGGGGGTCCACGCGGGGAGGGCAAAATCGCGGCGCGCCGCGGAGCCGTCGAGAACGCTCCGCCGCTGCTCTCCGGGGACCGCGGGGACGTGCTCGGGCGCGCCCGTGTAGTCGAGCGCGCGCGCGAGAAGCTCGAAGAGCCGGTTGACCGACGTCTCGACGCCGGTCCCGACGTTCCACGTCCCGTTCCTCCCGCTCGCGAGGGCGCGGGCGGCGGTCTCGACGACGTCGCCGACGAAGACGTAATCCCGCGTCTGTTCGCCGTCTCCCCGGATCTTCGGGGTCCGGCCGCCCAGGATGGCCTCCGCGAAGATCGCGACGACGCCCGCCTCGCCGAGCCCGTTCTGACCCGGGCCGTACACGTTCGCGTAGCGGAGGACCTGGACGTCGAACCCGTGCACGACGCGGTAGTAGTGGAGATACTTCTCGATCGAGAGCTTCGCGCAGCCGTACGGCGACACCGGGTCCGTCGGATGGCCCTCGGGCGACGGGCGCCCCCCCTGCGGCTCGCCGTAGAGGGCTCCGCCGGTCGAGGCGAAGAGAACGCGCCGGACGCCGGCGCGGCGGGCGGCCTCGAGCAGTTTCAACGACCCGAGGACGTTCGACCGCGCGTCGTCGAGCGGGTCGGAAACGCTGTGTCGGACGTCGATCTGCGCCGCGTGGTGGGCGATCGCGTCGACCGCCTCTTCCCGCAACAGGGGCTCGAGGTCCGCCTCGGCGACATCCGCTTCGACGAGACGCGCGCCTGCCGGGACCTTCTCGCGGCTCCCGGTCGAGAGGTCGTCCACGACGACGACCCGGTGGCCGTCGGCAACGAGCCGCGCCGCGAGGTGGCCGCCGATGAATCCCGCTCCGCCGGTGACGACGATGTTCATAGACTCGCGGCATGATAGCGAAGCGGCCGCCCGACCCGCGCCTGCGGTTCGATCCGGAAGCGCTCGGTCTCGAAGAGGCCCCGCGGTCCTTCTTCCGGCGGCCGACGGAGACGGTCGCGCGCGGCCTCGTCGGCGCGTACCTCGCGCGCCGGTGGCGCGGCCGGTGGTTCGGCGCGCGCATCGTCGAGACCGAGGCGTACGTCGGACCGGGGGACGCCGCGGCGCACTCGTTCAAGGGGAGACGCACGACGCGCGTCGAGCCGATGTACGCGGACGGCGGTCATCTTTACGTCTTCCTCGTCTACGGCATGCACCACTGCGCCAACGTCGTGACGCGTCGGGAGGGAGACCCGCAGGCGGTGCTGCTGCGGGCGGCGGAGGGACCGGCCGGCACGCCCGCGCGTCTCCTGTCCGGCCCGGGCAAGCTGACGGCCGCCCTCGGCGTCACGGTCGCGTCGACGGGCGCGGACCTGCTCGTGGATGGCGAGCTCAAGCTCTTCCGGAGACCGCGGGGCGCGAAGCCGCGGATCGGAGCATCGCCCCGGATCGGCGTCGACTACGCGGGTCCCGCCAAAGACTGGCCGCTGCGCTTCTTTGACCTCGACTCGGCGGCCGTATCCGGGCGATGATCCGGCCCCATGAAATCGCGTAGAGAAGGAAGCCGGGTCTTCATCCGTCTCGAGCTCGGGGACGACGTACTCGAGTCCTTGACCGCGGCAGCGGAGGAGCACGGGGTCGCCAGCGGCTGGCTGAACGGAATCGGGGCGGCGAGCGGCGTCGAGCTCGGCTACTACGACTTGGAGCGGAAGGACTACACGCGATGGGAAGTCGCGGGCGACGTCGAATTCGCGTCCGCGTCCGGCTCGCTCGGCCTCCGGGACGGAAAGCCTTTCGTCCACCTGCACGCCGTCGTCTCCGATCGGGACTGCGTGACGCACGGCGGCCACGTCTTTAGCGCGACGACAGGGGCGACGCTCGAGTTCGTGCTCCTCGTCGGCGAGGCGCCGATCGAGCGGACGCCGGACGAGGCGACCGGGCTGTACCTCTGGAGGGTCTAGGCCCTCGCTGTCATTCCGAGAGCTTCCCCCTCTTGTCATTCCGAGGCGAAGCGACGAGGAATCTGTGGCCCTGTCGAGAGGGGGACCAGATCCTTCGCTTCGCTCAGGATGACAGCTGGGTCGCTCGGGATGACACAGCCCGCGGCATCGCGGGCCGTGTCACTCCATCGGCGGGTTGTAGGAGGGAATCCCCGTCACCGCCTCGCCGATGACGAGGGTGTGGATGTCGTGCGTCCCTTCGTACGTATACACGCTCTCGATGTTCGCCAGGTGGCGGAAGACCGGATACTCGTTCACGACGCCGTTCGCGCCGAGCGTCTCCCGGGCGAGCTTCGCGCACTCGCGGGCGACCCAGACGTTGTTCCTCTTCGCCATCGAGACGTGGTGGGGCTTCATCGTTCCCGCGTCTTTCATCGTCGCGAGCTTCCAGGCGAGGA
>DASRPJ010000205.1:0-6205 GCA_035646435.1 Thermoanaerobaculia bacterium
GGCCGGAGCGGTACGAGGGGAGCGTTCGCATCGAGCGTCCGAACTCCGCCGCGATCGCGGCGTCCCGGCCGAGGCCCGGCACGAAGAACCCGAAGGGCGGCGTCGACAGCCGGGCCGCCGAGACCGACTCTCCGCGCAGGAACTTCGCCGAGAGCTTGCGGCCCTTCGGGAGGCTGAAGCCGAGCAGCCCGTGGGCGCCGTCCTCCACGAGGAGGTGGCGGCCATTCGGGAAGCCCGCGAGAACTTCCTTGGCGTTCGCGGGCGGCGTATGCGCGTCGAGCGTGCCGCTCACGAAGAGCACCGGCACGTTCGAGCGCAGTGGCGCGCGAAAGTCCGGTCCGAGGTCGGGGACTCCCCACGCGTCGCAGACGTCGGGAATCGGGAAGTCCGCCATGCCGCCGAGAAGCGCGTCCTTCGACTGGAGCCGGACCTTCTCCCGCCGGGCCGGGGACGCACCCGACGCGCACCGCATCGTGAAGTCGACGGCGGGCGGCGCCGCGCCCCGCCGGCTCGACACCGAGTTGTTCGCGAGCTCCCGGAAGTCGCCGCGAGCCATCGCGAGGTAGATGCCGGGGAGGCGCGCGATCTGCTCCCGCGACGCGAGGTGGTTGCGGGTCAGGCACTGGAGGTCGAACTTCCCGACCGTGACTGTGCGGACCTCCCCCGTCGTCCGATCGACTCCTTCGACGCGCTCCGGGTTACGTTCGAGCCTCTCCAGGACCGCGCGGACGGTCCCGAGGAAAGTCGGTATGACGGCGGCGAGAAGCGGCGTGCGCTTGACCTTGCGGTCGATCTGTTCGAGCACCTCCTGGTAGTCGCCGGGCAGGCGCTCCATGTGGTCCGGTCCGGAGACCCCGAACAGGACCGCGCGCTCGATCGACGCTTCGAAGAGGCGGATCGCCGCGAGTGCGAGGTGCGTCCCGTAGCTCCCCGCGAGGAGGCTGACCTTCGAGACGCCGAGCGCCCGCCGCAGGTCGTCGACGTCCCGCGCGCTCTCGTTCGTGTTGTAGGAGGCGAGGTCCACTCCGCGCGCGCTCCAGTGAGCGCGGCACTCGGACGCGCTCTGCCGGAACGCGCCGAGAACGAGGTTGCGTTCCATCGGACGGTCGAGCGGCAGGTCGAGACGGCCCGGGCATTCGAGCCGCGGGCGAGACAGCCCCATGCCCCGTTGATCGAGAGCGATCACGTCGGCGAACTCGGCGATTTCGCGAAGGAGCGGAAGGAGCGGCCCCTGGGCGTCCTCCGTCCCCGAGCCGCCCGGGCCTCCCGCGAGCCACACGACCGGCGGTCCGGGTCTCGCCGCGGACGTCCGGAGACGCACGAACGCGAGCTCGATCGTCGCGCCATCCGGACGCGACCGGTTCTCGAGCACCGTCAGCCGCCCGAGCTCCGCCGCAACCGGCTTCGAGCCGTCCGTCGGTATCAGCATGACCGGCTGAAAACGGAGCTTGGTGTGAATCGTGGATTCCTGTATTTTCGAGCGCGGGGCGGGAACGGAATCCTGCGCGAGACATCGGGCGGCGGCGAGGAACGCGAGAAAGAACGGTCGGCGCATCCGGCACCTCTCACAAAGGAGACGGTGCCAGCCGAACGAAGTTTTCGCGTTTGGGACGAGTGATGATCCCGCGAGGACGGCGGAGTTTCCGGCGAGGACGGAGTTATCGAGGCGCCGCCGCGTCGTGCGGGTCCTCCTCGTAGTGGCGCCGGAGGAGGTCCGTTGCGGCGCCGCTCCCGAGGTCGTGCCAGACCGAGTGGACGTGGTTGGCGCCGTTCTGCGTGTTGTCGTATTCGACGACGAACGAGGGCCCCTGGATGCGGTAGTAGTGGCCCCGTCCGGGAGCCGCGCTTCCCGCCCAGGCGAAGCGGATCTTCCCCGTGCCTGCGGCTTCGATCCGTTTCCACCGCTCCGCCGCGATCTCCGGACGGGCGTTCTCGACGTAGGTGGCGACGAGCGCCCGGAGGGCGTCCCGGGCGGCCGCGCTCATCTCCGCCGCGGGAAGACCGGCCGGCTCCGGGGGCAGGGGCCGGCCCCGCCTCGTCAGGATGTCCCCGGGAGCGCTGTCCGAGACGATCGCGCGGCGCCGCTCCGCCGGGGCGAGCATCGCGAGAAGGCGGCGCGCGAGGTCTTCCTCGGCGGCGAGCACGCGCCAGCCCGCCCGCGGACCGGCCGGGACGCGGGCCGGGTTCGCGCCGAGGAATGCGGGGGTCGATGCGAACGCGTCTCCGCGCGTCGCCGAAAAGCTCAACGAGATGTGGTGTCCCTCGAAGCGCCAGCCCCAGAGGCGGTCCTTAACGGGGTCGCCGAAAACCGTGACCCAGTACAGCTCCGGATCGCGAGACCACCCGAACGCCTCGATCTCGCGGAGGATCCCTTCGAGCAGGACGACGCCGGTCGCCTTTTCGTAACCGCGGGCGCTCGAGGAGGCGCGAAGGAGGGCGAGGGCAGCGGCGCGCTCGGCCGCGTTCATGTCCTTCAGGCGAACGCCCCGCCGCCGCCCCGGCAGATAGCTCCAGTTCTTTCGATCCGGGTCGTCGGCGGAGAAGAGCGCCCCTTCCCGAAGCTTCGGCGAGAGGGTGGCGAGAAACGCGCGCGCCGCAGCCGCCATGTCGGCCGCAGCCGGGTCGGGCGCGGGCGAAGCGGCCGGCGCGAAAAGAAGGAGGAGCGAGGCGGCGAGACGACCGGCGAGGGAGCGGGACATTTCGGTCAGCCTAAACCCCCGCCCCGTCGCCGCGTAGAGTGAAGGAAACGGGCCGCGCGGCGGCGTGAAAATCCTCGCGTCCGAGCGGCTTCTCTGGAGGACACATGAGACGCTCTGTCCACGCCACGGCGGTTTCGTTTCTCGCCGCCTCGCTTCTTTCGGCGTCGGCGCTCGGTCAACCCGCACCCCTCACGCTCCCGCAGGCGAGCCCGAAGTCTTCGATTTCCCAGATGGTGGGGCTGACCGAGATCGCCATCACGTACCACCGCCCGGCAGTGAACAAGCGGACGGTGTGGGGAGACCTCGTCCCGTACGACGAGGTGTGGCGCGCGGGCGCGAACGAGAACACGACGATCTCGTTCTCGACCCCGGTCACCGTGAACGGCAAGCCGCTCCCGGCCGGCACGTACGGCCTCCACATGATTCCGACGAAAGGCGGCGCATGGACGATCGCCTTCTCCAAGGTGAACACGGCATGGGGAAGTTTCAGCTACGACGAAAAGGAGGACGCCCTCCGCGTCACCGCGACCCCGAAAGCGGCCGAGTTCGAGGAGCGCCTCTCGTACCGGTTCGACGACCCGACGGAGAAATCGGTCACCGTCGCGATGAACTGGGAGAAGGTCGAGGTCCCGTTCACGGTCGAGGTCGACACCCCTTCGGTCGTCGTCGCGAGCCTCCGCAGCCAGCTGCGCGGGCTTCCGCGATTCGGATGGCAGGGCTGGAACGGCGCCGCCGCCTACGCGATGCGCAACAAGGTCAACCTCGACGAGGCGCTCACGTGGGTCGACCGCTCGATTTCGATGCAGGAGAACTTCACGAACCTGCGCACAAAGGCGGGAATCCTCGAGGCGAAGGGCGACGCGAAGACCGCAGCGGAGCTCCGCGACAAGGCGATGAGGATCGCGACCGAGGCCGACATCAACCAGTACGGATACCAGCTCCTCGGCGCGGGAAAGACGGACGAAGCGATCGAGATCTTCCGCAAGAACGTCAAGGATCATCCGCAGAGCTGGAACACGTACGACAGCCTCGCGGAGGCGTACGAAAGAAAGGGCGACAAGAAGCTCGCCGCGGAGAACTACCGCAAAGCCCAGAACATGACGAAAGACCCGGAGCAAAAGAAGCGCATCGCGACCGTTTTGGCGAGGATCGGCGGGTAGGCCTCTTCAGCCGGTCTTACACCTAGGGCGCCTCCGCCTGTCGCGGCGGGTCGATCCCGAGGGCCTGCGCGACCCGCGCCGCGATCTGCCAGGAGCCGATCGTGTCGGCGCGGCCGCGCGCGATCCGCGGGCCGGCCGCGAAGAACGTCGCATCGACCTGCGGGTAGACGTTGCGGTATCCGTGGCCGCCGTAGCTGCGCGGAAGGGCGACCGGCGACGCCCCCGCACGCACGCGCCAGGAAAGCGCGACTCCGGGCTTCGCGAGCACGATCACGTCCCCGGACTCCGGCGCCTGGAGGCCGAGAGCACCGGCGCTCTCCCGGCGGACGATCCGGTCGAACGGCGAGTCGCCGCGGACCCGGTAGTCCCGGATCGCTCTCTCGGCGCGGTCGAGCGTTGCCGCGTCCGCGTCCGGGTTCCTGTGGACGTGCGCGATCCCGCTCGACGTGACAGCGAACATCGGCGAGGCGGCCGAGACGCGCCCCTCCTCGTCGAGGCGCAAGAGTCCCGCATCGTGGAGGATTTGGTTCACCGAGAGCTCCATCACGAGCGGCGTCATCCCGTGGTCGGACGTCACGAAGATCGAGTCGCCCGGCCGGAGCGCTCTCTCGATCCTGTCGAGAGAGAAGTCGACGAGCGCGTAGCTCTTCTCGACGTAGCCGAGGAACTGAGCGGACCGCTCGGGCGTATAGCGGCGCTGCGCGGGGTCGACGAGGAGGAACTCGTGGGAGACCTCGTCCACCTCCGGCCGGTACATCAGGAGGAGGTCCCAGTCGGGCCGCGCGATCGCGGCGAGCTCCGACCGGAGGAGGAAGTCCGCGAGCCGCTCCGTCTGCTCGATGAACAGCTCCGGCCGCCCGCTGTCGACGCCGAACGCGTCCGAGTCGGGCTCCCCCGGCCAGAAGCCGATTCTCTCGTCGAGCGTGCGGACCCACTCCGGCGTGCCGGTCGTTCGCGAGAGCGGCCCCACGTAGACCTCGGTTTTCGAAAGGTCCGGCGCGAGCGCGAGGACGCGGCACCACGCTCCCGTTCTCCCCTCCGCGCTCGGGACCTCGACCGAAAACCACTCACCGGCTCGCACCTCGCGAGGCTCACCGCCGTCCGTCTGGACGACCAGGCGGTCGTACGCGACGCGGCCGTCGGCCGTCGAGTCGAGGGCGAGGAGTGCGAGCGAGTGCGCCGTGTTTTCGAACGCGAGCACCGTACGGAGGAGCGGCGCGTCGCTCCGCGGCGCCGCGGCGGACTCCGTCGGGCGCCACGCGGTCGCCGCCACCGCGTGAAGCCGTGCGGGCGCGACCGGATCGGTCGGCCACGTCATCATCCAGTCGGCCGAGCGCTCCGGCCCGTTCCCGTCGGCGCCGGGATAGAGCATGACCCCGACGCGCTTGCCCTGTCGGCGGGCGGCCTGCCACAGGGTCTCGGCGCGGATCGGCGCGAAGAATCCGGAGAGGGTCGCGGGGAAGGGCTTCGTGAAGTCGCGCAGGACGTTCGACACGATCCCGGTCTTTTCGGGGAGCGCGCCGGTGACGTGCGTGACGTGCGAGACCGCAGTCAGCGAAGGAGTGGGCGGGAGAGACCGGACCGCGTGAAAACCTCGCTCCGCGAGCCGGCGAAAACCTCCGGCGGGAAGCTTCGCGGGATCGTCCATGAGGCGATCGAGACGCTCCCCCGCGACGCCGTCGAAAGAGATGAGCACGACGCGGCCGGCCGGGACCGACGCCGACGGAGGGACGCCGCCCCGCGGGGCTGCGGCAGGAGCGCATCGGAGCGCGAGGAGAAAAGAGACGGCGAGCGCGACGGCGCGGGCGGTCCGGACGAGGTTGCCCCACGCTGTCGCCACGCGCCGGGAGCGTAGCACCTGGCCGAAATCGGCACACGGCTTGCGAGATCGACCGCGATGAGCGCGAAGCTCGCGGTCTGGCGAAGGGTCGTCACCGAGACTCTCAAGAGGTGGTTCACCCACGACTCGATGGCGCAGAGCGCGGCGCTCTCGTACTACACGGCTTTCTCCCTCGCGCCGGTGCTGCTCGTCGTGGTCACGATTGCCGGAGTCGTCTTCGGAAAGGACGCCGTGCGCGGACGCCTCGTCCGCCAGTTCGAGGGCCTCATGGGCCGGGACCAGGCGGCCCTCGTTCAGACCGTGTTGAAAGGCGCCGAGCGCGACGACAGAGGTCCCATTGCGGCGATCGCCGGCGTCGTGATGCTCATCGTCGGCGCCACGGCCGTCTTCGCGCAGCTCCAGAGCGCGCTCAACCGGATCTGGGAGGTGACGCCGAAGAAGGGGCACTTCGTGAGCGACTTCCTCCGAAAACGGATGCTCTCCTTCGCGCTCGTGCTCGGCATCGG
>DASRPJ010000206.1:0-2159 GCA_035646435.1 Thermoanaerobaculia bacterium
GAGGGTCGACGAGGAGGCGCGCTCTCAGAACCGCTCCCGCAGCGAGTTGATCCGCGAAGCGCTCCGTGACGCAATCCGAACGAAGCCCGATCGCCGATCCTGGCGCAGCGGGCTGGCGCGCCTGCGCCGGCTGGAAGAAGAGTGGATAGGAAAATGGGACTCGACCGAAGTCATCCGCTCGGATCGGGAGCGCCCGGTTGGCCTCAAAGATCGTCGTTGACACTTCGGTCCTGATCAAATGGATCAAGACTCGAGACGAGGAACTCCGAAGCGAGGCCCTCGGTCTCCTCGGAGTCATCCAGCGCGAGCCGCTCGACGTCACCGTACCGGCCCTTCTCCTCTACGAGCTGGGAAACCTTCTGCTTCGGAAGAACCGACTCGATTCCGGCGGCATCGCAGCCGCGATCGAGCACGTCCTTCACCTTCCCATCACCGTCGAGAACCCGGAGCCGGGCGTCCTGCGCCGGTCGGCACGCCTGGGGCGAGAGCTCAAACTGACGTTCTATGACGCGAGCTTTCTGGCCCTGGCTGAGGAGCTCGACTGCGTGTTCGTGACGGCGGACCGGCGCCTCTTCAACGCGGCGCGTGGGCTTCCTCGTGTCCGGCACCTTTCGAAGACGGGTTCGGTCGGGTAAGGGATATTCGTCCAGAGTCCACGGCTCACCTCCTTCATGCCAGCCTGCCCGGATCGACCCGGGTGGCGTTCAGGTTCCGACGAAGTCGGATCGGGCTTCTTTGACGGAGCGCGGGCTCGGCCGCACCGCGTACCGGATCCCCTGGCGCGCCGCTTGGGCTGCGAGGAAACGCGGCAGGTCCGCGAGCGTGCCCTGCCCGGCCACGAGCGGCGACGGATCGATCTCTCCCGCGGCCAGCATCCGCAGTGCTTCCCTGGCGTTCGCGGGCGTCGAGTGAAAAGAGCCCACGAGCGAGATCTCGGAGTAGTGGAGGCGCTCGGCCTCCCACGCCACCGTCGTGCCGGGCGCGCAGCCGCCGAAGAGGAGCACCTTGCCGCCGGGGGCGACCAAGTCCGGCAGCCGGCTCCACACGTCGGGGTCTCCCGTGCAATCGACCGCCATCGCGGGGGCGCGCTCCGCGAGTGACTCCGCCCCTTCGCGTTCGAGGTCGAGGACGTCCGCACCGTAGGCCCGCGCGATCGCGAGCCGAGCCGCCCCGCCGCGGGCCGCAACGATCGAGGGCACACCGCGGGCGCGCGCCGTTGCAGCCCAGAGGAGCCCGAGCGCGCCGGCTCCGTAGACGAGAAGCTTTCCCTCCGTTGGTGAAAGCCGGTCCCAGCCGTGGAGGACGGACGCGAGCGGGTCGAGAAATGCTGCGGTCTCGTCGGGCAGCCACGCCGGGACCGCGTGCAAGTTCGCTGCGACGACTCCTGCCGGAACGCGGAGGAACTCCGCGAAGGCGCCCCACGTCCGGTCCCCGTGCGCGGTCACGCACAGGTTCGACATCCCGGCCCGGCACTCCCGGCACTTCCCGCACGGTCCCGAGATTCCCGGCACCACCCGGTCTCCGACCCCGAAGTCCCGCACTCCCTCGCCCACTTCGACGACTTCGCCGCACGCTTCGTGACCCATCGTGACCGGGAGCGCGATCTTCGGATGGCCGCGCGCGAGGAGCTTGACGTCGGTACCGCACGTGAGAGCCGCGAGGACGCGCAGCACGACTTCCCCCCGGCCCGCGCGCGGGGCGGGAATGTCTCTCTCCTCGAAGGCCCCGATCCCGGTCTGGACGAAGGCGCGCATCGGGCGCCCGGTCAGGCCCGACGCTCGCCGACGAACCGGGCGAGATCCGCGAGGCGGCCGCCTCCGCCCGGAAGCGCGCGCGCCGCGTCGACCGCCTCCTCGACCTTCTCGGAGAGCCAGGCGCGCGAGCGCTCCACTCCCCACACCGCCGGAAACGTGAGCTTGTTGGCGGCGGAGTCCGAGCCGGCGCGCTTTCCGAGCGTTGCGGCGTCCGCCTCGACGTCCAAGAGATCGTCCTTGATCTGGAAGGCCAACCCCAGGGCTCGGCCGTAGGCGTCGACCTTCGCGAGGACGTCGTCGGTCGCGAACGCGAGGAGCGCGCCCGCCGCGAGCGCCGCCCGGAAGAGCCTTCCCGTCTTCGCCTCGTGGATCGAGAGGAGTCGCTCTCCCGAACGGCTCTGCAGG